>JAIRXI010000242.1 GCA_031268395.1 Tannerella sp.
ACCGGAGACCACTATAAAAACGGGGCGAGTCCGAAAAGCCAGACGATTAGGGCCAATCCTCGACGACGTTTGACAGAATCCTTACGGTACAGTGAGCCGAACTGTCAATGGTGTGTTGACCGGGCGGTCAACACACCATTGACCGAGGCTTCAACACACCATTGACCGCCCGGTCAACACACCGTTGACTGGGCGGACACAGTGGCGAGGCTTGAAAGAGCGCCAAAACCGGGACCGGGAACCCCTGTAGAGACGCCATTTATGGCGTCTTGGCGTCTCGGCGTCTCGGCGTCTCTGCAAAACCCGGCGGCGGAACCCCGAAAAGCCTTTGAGGGCGCGGGGGATTTTTATAAACAGCCAGAAGGCCGGTAACAGGCCGGAAAAGGCAATAACTGTCTGAACCTTGATTCGCTTGATGAAAGGATTCGCATGATCCCAACATGTCCAATAGACGCTTCCCCTGTTGAAAATTATAAATACACAATGCCCCCGTTCATCATTCATCGTTAAGAAAGACTCCCTGCCGGCACAAAACGGCCCGCAACGCACGAAGGCCCGTCCCGGCCAGGGACGGAATGTTGGTAGAAAACGGCCCGCAGCAGAATCACCCGTCCCGGCCGGGACGGAATGTGGACGAAAAAGGGGGCACGGCGGACACCTGCCGGGGTGGTGTCCATCCACCTGTCTTACCTTGCGCACGAAATAAGGCCGTTCCGACCACATTCCGTCCCAGCCGGGACGGGTGGTGTTCCTCGTGTTCCGTTTTCTGCCAACATTCCGTCCCTGGCCGGGACGGGCCATATTGCACTGCGAGCCGTTTTTCCCTTAACGATGAACGATGAACGGGGTTTGCCGGGCGCATTTCAGAATATCGTTTTTCATACCTGTGCCCGTCATTGCACGACAGGTTGAAATGCGCCCCAATGCATCCGACTTCTTTCCGGTTCGGCGAAAAAATAGTATCTTTGCCACTTCTTAAAAACAAAATACGAAAGTCGTGGCAAGTACAAAATATATTTTCGTTACCGGCGGAGTGGTTTCCTCGCTGGGCAAGGGGATCGTTTCCGCCTCGCTGGGCAAACTGCTTCAGGCACGCGGATACAGGGTGACCATCCAGAAGTTTGACCCCTACATCAATATTGATCCCGGCACGCTGAATCCGTATGAGCATGGCGAGTGTTTCGTCGCCATCGACGGGCATGAGGCGGATCTGGACCTAGGCCACTACGAACGGTTCCTGAATGTGCCCACCACGCGCGCCAACAACGTCACTACGGGGCGTATCTACCAGAGCGTGATCGACAAGGAACGCAGGGGCGACTACCTGGGTAAAACCGTGCAGGTGATCCCGCATATCACGGACGAAATCAAGCGGAACGTGAAACTGCTGGGTTCAAAGAACAGGTTCGATTTCGTGATTACCGAGATCGGCGGGACGGTGGGCGACATTGAATCGCTGCCCTTTATCGAAAGCGTCCGGCAGCTGAAATGGGAAATGGGCCGCGACTGCCTTTGCGTACACCTGACTTACGTGCCCTATCTGGCGGCGGCCAGGGAATTTAAAACCAAACCGACACAGCACTCGGTCAAACAGTTGCAGGAACTGGGCGTCCAGCCCGACGTGCTTGTGCTGCGAACCGAACATGAACTGCGCGAGCATCTGCTGCACAAGGTGGCGCTGTTCTGCAACGTGTCGAAAGAATCGGTCATCCAGTCCATCGACGTGCCGACCATCTACGAAGTGCCCATTGTCCTGCAGCGCCAGCGCATGGACTGGATCCTCCTGCAGAAAATGGGTATCGACATTGCGCCGGAACCGGATATGAAGCCGTGGCAGGACTTCCTGACGCGGAAGAAAAAGGCCGTCAAGGTTGTGAAAATCGGACTGGTGGGCAAGTATGTGGAATTGCAGGACGCCTACAAGTCTATTGGCGAATCGCTGGCGATCGCCTCCGTATACAGCGACCACACGCTGGAGTTGAAAGATCTTCATTCGGAGAAATTGAATGAGGAGAATGTGGAAACGCTGCTGGACGGGCTGGACGGCATCGTGGTTGCACCGGGATTCGGGCAGCGCGGCATCGAAGGCAAATTTGCCGCCATCCGCTACGCCCGCGAGCACGACATGCCCTGCTTCGGCATTTGCCTCGGCATGCAGTGCATGGTCGTCGAATTTGCCCGGAATGTACTGGGTCTGGCCGGCGCCCATTCGACGGAGATGGAACCGGCAGCCCCATACAGCGTGATCGACCTGATGGAGGAACAGAAAAACGTCACAAACATGGGCGGGACCATGCGTCTGGGCGCTTACGACTGTGTGCTGAAAAAAGGCTCCCGCATATACGGGGCCTATGGCAGGGAACTGATCCAGGAACGCCACCGCCACCGCTACGAGTTCAACAACGAATACCGCGCGCAGTTCGAAAGCGCCGGCATGATGTGTGTGGGCGAAAATCCCGACATGGGACTGGTTGAGGCCGTTGAAATCCCTTCCCTGAAATGGTTCATCGGCGTGCAGTATCATCCCGAATACAACAGTACGGTACTCAATCCGAATGCGCTGTTCGTAAGCTTCATCAAGGCGGCCATCGCAAAGCCGTACCCGCTTCCGGAGGATGCGCGCACAGGAATAAAGGAAGATTAAGTTTGAAATTTTGAATGAATAGAATATGTCAGCAGATAAGAATACGGTGATCGGTTTTATACTGATCGGATTGGTTTTGTTCGTTTTTGGATGGTTAAACCGTCCGGACCCGGCGCAGCAGGAAGCCCGGCAGCGCTACCTGGACTCGCTGGCGCAGGTGGAATACGCGCGGCAACTGGAAGAACAGGCCGGGAAAGCGGCGCTGCCGGCGGCGGCGCTGGACACGGTGCAGGCAGCCCTGCCCGATTCCGTCCGCGAGGCGCAGCGCATCCAGGCATACGGCGTGTTTGCGCCGGCAACCGAAGGCACGGAAGCGTTTGTCACGCTCGAAAACGACCGGATGGAATTGAAAATCACCAGCAAGGGAGGCCGTATCTACTCGGCCCGCCTCAAGGAATACAGGACGTTCGACGAACGTCCGCTGATCCTTTTCGACGGAGAAAGCGAGTCGTCGTTCGGCCTGACGCTGGTATCGGCCACCAACCGCGTGGTCAACACGGACGAACTGTATTTCACGCCGCTCGAAAGCGCCGACAGCCGCTCGGTGGTGATGCGTCTGGCCATGGGCGGAGAGAGTTACATGGATTTCCGTTACACGCTAAGCCCGGACGACTACCTGCTGCAATTTTCCATTCAGGGCGTGGGACTGAACGGCATCCTGTCGCCCAATACCAATTCGCTCGACATCCGGTGGCGCCAGAAAGCACGGCAGCTGGAACAGGGAAGGAAATACGAAAACCAGTACACCGGCCTGTACTACAAATATGCCTCCGATGACGTGGAGAGCCTGAACGCAGGCAAGGACGACGAGGAGCAAATCGGCAACCGCCTGAAATGGATTGGCTGCAAAAACAAGTTTTTCTCGACGGTATGGATTGCCGACGACTCCTTTTTTGCCACCCGCCTCCAGTCGAAGCAGCTGACAGAGCCGGACTACCTGAAGGAATTTACGGCGACCACGTCGGTGGCGTTCGATCTGACGGGCAGAGATCCGGTTTCGTTCCGCTACTACATTGGCCCGAACCAGTATCAGCTGCTGCGAACCTACGACGAAGGTCTTCCCTCCGACCAGGCGCTTGAACTGGACAAACTGGTGCCGCTGGGCATGAAGTTCCTGCGGCCGGTCAACAAATATTTCATCATACCGGTTTTTGATTTCCTGGGAAAGCATATTTCCAACTACGGGCTGATCATCTTCCTGCTGACGCTGATTGTGAATATCATCCTGTTTCCGCTGACCTACAAGTCGCTCATGTCGTCGGCCCGCATGCGCGTGCTGCGTCCGCAGGTCGAGGCCATCAGCGCCAAATACCCGAAACAGGAACAGGCGATGGAACGCCAGAAGGCGACAATGGACCTCTACAGCCGGGCGGGGGCAAGTCCGATGAGCGGCTGCCTGCCGATGCTGCTGAAAATGCCGATTCTCTTTGCGCTCTACCAGCTGTTTCCCACTTCATTTGAACTGCGTCAGAAAAGTTTCCTGTGGGCAAAGGACCTGTCGACGTTTGACCCGGTGATTACGTGGGATTTTAATATCCCCTTTATCTCTTCCATGCTGGGCAACCATCTGAGCCTGTTCTGCCTGCTGGTGACGGTTGTCAATCTGGTGTACAGCAAATTCAGCATGGACATGACCAATACCGGGCAGCAGCAGATGCCGGGCATGAAAATGATGATGTACTTCATGCCGCTGATGATGCTGTTCTTTTTCAACCAGAGTTCCTCCGGACTGAGCTATTATTTCCTGGTATCGATGCTGATCACCATTGGCCTGACGTTTTCATTCCGTTTCTTTGTCAACGAGAAGGAACTGCTGCTGAAACTGGAAGAAAACAAGAAAAAGCCGAAGAAGAAGTCAGGCTTCATGCAACGCCTCGAAGAGGCGCAGCGCATGCAGCAGGAGCAGTTGCGGAAGCAACAGCAGCAGCGTGCCGGCCAGCACCGGAAGCGATAAAACCGTCCGGCACGCATCTTCGGGCCTGCCGATGTTGGAAATTGCAGAATTTTCATGTAATTTTGCCCCGTCAAACGGCGGTTGTGGTGTAATTGGTAGCCACGCCAGACTTAGGATCTGGTGCTGAAAGGCGTGGGGGTTCGAGTCCCTTCAGCCGCACGGAAACAGGAGGGCAGAAAAGAACAGACTCCCGGGATTACCTCCTTTACCCAATGTTCACGGTTTTCTGGGGTCACCCGTAAAACCTGTGTGCTGAAAAAGCCGGCACACGTTCGGCGTATGGCATGGCCGGTTTCGCCGGCCTGTGCGGCGGGACGCATCCCTTCGGGCCAATGAACCTCATTTCCACCTCCTTTTAATAACAAAACAACCTCAGTAGCGCGGGGGAATATATCATCCCAACATGTCCATTAGACACATCCCGTCGTGTCCGGAAGAGGGCCTGCCGGAAAAAAACAGCCCGCAACGCAATATAGCCCGTCCCAGCCGGGACGGAATGTGAACGAAAAAGGGGTACGGCGGACACCTGCCGGGGCTGTGTCCATCCACTTGTCTTACCCTGCGCGAAATAAGGCCCTTCCGACCACATTCCGTCCCTGGCCGGGACGGGCCGTTTTTTCCGACAGGCCCTCTTCCGGACACGACGGGGAAGTTAATGGACATTTTGGGATTAAAAGGAGGTGGAAAATAAAAAGGCGGAATTTCCCGCCGGGAAACTCCGCCTTTCGGTGTTTAACATCAAATCAATTTATCATCTCACCAAGCTCGTGAACGCCGAATCCGCTGCATATTTTGCAAATTCGAGATCAAGCCCTGCTTCCTTTGCCAGCGCCGGTTTCTTGGCGATGGCGGCTTTCAGGTTGCTGATGACGCCGGCCGTATCGTTCGTCCGGGCGGCAACGACAGCCTTCAGGTAGTCGGTGATGGCATCCGGAGCGGCCACGGCATTCAGTGTCTGGGACGCTTTGCTGTAATCCCTGGTCAGGACTTGCGCCAGCGCTGCATTGTTGCTTTTGGTTGCGCCAAACGAACTGACGGCCTTGGCATATTCACCCTGTTCCAGATAGAGTACGCCCAGCGCTTCACCCAGTTCGGGTACGCTCGATGCGCCGCCGATCAATTGCTGCGCCTTGGCGATGTCGCCCTTTGTGAGGGCAATCAGTCCCAGGTTGACGTTCGATTCGCTGCTGTTCTTTACGCCGTTGGCCTTGTTGAACAGTTCTTCCGCTTTGGCCAGGTCGCCGGCGGCAAAACGTTGCGTGCCGAGGTTGTTCCATGTGCGGTAGTCGTTCGCAAACAACTGGGTCGACTTCGTGTAGATGGATTCCCGGTCGGTCGCGTTTTTCGTCAGGGTGGCGGCATACAGCAGTTCTTCGATATTCAGTGCACCTGCATTGTTCTGTGCCAGGCTGCTGATTTCTTCGTCGCTCTTGCCGATGATTTCAATGTTGGCAATCAGGCGCGAACGGCGCAGCTGCGGGAGGACTTCATCGGCCAGCGCTTTGAATACCGACGAAATGTTCTTGATTTCGCGTTCTCTTTCTTCCGGATCTTTGTACATGGAGAGTACGCGCAGCACGAGATCCTTGTCCTGAAGGTTCGATTTCGATACCAGTGCCTGGAAACCTTCCCAGTCCTGGGCTGTGTAATGCGCATCTACCGGCAGGTCGATCTTGCGTTTCTTCAGTTCCTTCGCCAGATATTTGGACGTGTTGGTTTCACGTTTTCCGGCCAGTGCATCGTTCAGTTTCACGCCTCCGTCGGGAGAAGCATAGGCTGAAATTTCGAGGGCGACGTTCTGGTTCGGCGCTTCATACGCATTCTCAACCAGGTCTTGCCAGTCTTTTATTTCTCCCTTGCTCAACTCTTTCGAGCGCAACTCGGCCTGCTGGATCAGGAAGAGGATGTTTGCATCGTAGGCTTCCTTGATGATCCGCTGGAACTTGTCCGGGCCGATGGCGGGGGTAGCCGTGCCTGCGTCGGCCAGGGCCGACGTGGCCACTACACCGTCTGCGATCTTGATATCCGGCAGTTTGACGGTTTTGTTTTTGATTTTTGCATCGAAGGTCAGGTACAGCTCCGATTTTTTCATTTCGGGTTTATACTTGAAGGTCGATTTCATCGTCACGTTTCCACCCGCACTGTAAGGAATGGGCTGATTGTTGGCTTTCACCTTTTCTCCCTGATACGTGTATGCCGTGCCCCACGTTTCTCCCGAGGCATAGCGAAGTACCGGAGTAATGGTTACAACGGCATTTTTGTTAAACCATTTGGCCGGATAAGTGACACTGATGGTAACAGGCACCTGTCCGCCTATGGCTTCAAGTGGTTGAGGATCAGCTTTGATATACTGTTCCGACAACGGTTTCAACTTCCCCGAACAGGAAGTAAACGCAAAGATAGCGGCCATTGCGAAGAATGGCAATAAAGTTTTTTTTCTCATAATGAATGCAATTTAGTTAATATTGTTTGTTCGTTCTTCTTATATTAATGCAATAAAGTTTATTTTTCCCATTTGCGTGCAAAGCTAAAATTTTTTTCTGTAAACAGAAAGCCTGGATAGATAAAATTATCCACCTTAACTCTAATTAACTATATAACGCCTTCTATTTGATGTAGAAGCATCTATTTTTCCTGCCTGTCGTGGCAGCGAAAAATGAGGGTTCCGCTGTTTTTTTCGGAAGGACGGTCTCTCGCGACGCGCGGGAAGGCGTCCTCACACATAGGACGGTCTCTCGCGATGCGCGGGAAGACGTCCTCACACGTAGGACGGTCTCTCGCGATGCGCGGGAAGACAGCCACACATGTTGGCTGGTCTCTCGCGATGCGCGGGAAGGCAGCCACTCATGTTGTCTGGCCTCTCGCGATGCGCGGGAAGGCAGCCACACATGTTGGCTGGTCTCTCGCGATGCGCGGGAAGACAGCCACACATGTTGGCTGGTCTCTCGCGATGCGCGGGAAGTGTGCCTGTCGTTGCAGGACAGCGCGCCGTGCTCCGTCATTGCGAGGAGGAACGACGAAGCAACCGCCGAAGCACG
>JAIRXI010000266.1 GCA_031268395.1 Tannerella sp.
ATGCTTGTTTGCGGTACTCGGTTCATAAAATCGTCGTCGCAGGCAAAGAATACACATGCCAGCGCGATCATACATAATAAATTTATCTTTTTCATCTTTATACAGTTTAATCGTTAAAAGCCAACAGTCACCCCAAAAGAGTAGGTATGCTGGTAGGGATAGTAAATTTGGGTACCGTCGCCGAATTTCTCCGGGTCGTTGCCTTTCACCTGAATGTGATGGAAGGTGAACATGTTCTCGCCGCTGAAGAATACCCGCAGGCTGCTGATTTTCGCCTTGCTCAGGATTTTCGACGGGATGGTATATCCCAGCGTCAGGTTCTTGAGGCGCATGTAGGATGCATCCTGCAGATATTTGGTCTGCGTATGCGTCAGTTCGCCGTTCTGAGCGACCCAGGGCTTGATTCTCGGGAAGAAAGCGTCCTGGCTCGGATTCTCTTCCGTCCAGCGATCCAGATTCTTCGTGATTCCGTTAGACCACTCAATATCGTAAAGCCCCCAGAAAAATTGCCCCTGATGGCTTGTCGTCGGATAGGCGTCGCGCTTGCCGACGCCCTGGAAGAAGAGCCTCAGGTCGAAGCCTTTCCAGTCGGCGCCCAGATCGATACTGTACGGGAAACGTTCGCGGTTGTTGCCGATGACTTTTCGGTCGCCGTGATTTTCCAGCGTATTGCTTCCGCTATTGATCTTGCCGTCACGGTTGATGTCTTCAAACTTTACATCGCCCGCAAAGAAAGAATAGTTGCTCTGCGCGTTTCCGAGCGCAGACTGATCTGCCCATGCAGCGGCTTCGGCATCGCTCTCGAAATAGCCCAGTGTGGTATACCCCCAGAGGGTGCCCAGCTCCTGCCCTTCGTAGTAGTTGTCCAGACGTTTGTCCGGATTATTGTCGAAGCGCGTGATCCAGGTTCGGTTGTCTGCCAGCAGGAAGCGGACGCTGTAGTTCAGGGGCGATCCGCCAAGCTGAACGGCGTCGCGCCATCCGAGGGTCAACTCCCAGCCCTTCGTTTTCAGGTCGGCGGCATTGGCCAGCGGCGCCCCGGTTCCGTAAACGCCGGGCAGCGCCCCGCTCTGCGTAAGCATGTTCTCGGTGTAGCGGGTATAAATGTCGAACTCTGCCGTCAGCCTGCTGTTCAGGAATCCCAGATCGATGCCGCCGTTAACGGTGCGCACCGTTTCCCAGGTCAGTCCGCCGGTTGCCGCGCCGGGCGTGCCCATAGCATACGGACGGCTGCCGTCGATAATGATGCCGGTCTGGTATTGCCCCATATTGGCATAGGTGGGATAATAATTCCAGTCGAGCTGCTGGTTGCCGAGCGTTCCGTAGGAGCCGCGCAGTTTCAGATTGCTGAGTTGAATCGACTCTTTGATGCTCTCCAGAAAACTTTCCTGCGACACAACCCAGGCGGCCGAATAGGAGGGGAAAAATCCGAAACGGTTACCTTTCGCAAAACGCGAACTGCCGTCGTAACGCCCGTTGGCTTCGAGGATGTACTTGTTATCATAGACGTAGTTCAGGCGTCCGAATGCGCCGCGCAAAGACAGTTCGCTAATGCCCTGCGACCGCGTAAGTCCGTCCTGCGCCAGCATAAGATTCGGAAGGGAAACGGTAATCAGATTGGTCATCGAAACGCTGAGACCGTTTGTGATAAACTGCTCCTGGTTGAATCCCGCCATGGCGCCCACGAAATGCTTGTCGGCAAACGTCTTGTTGAAGTTCGTGAACAGGTTGTAAACCGTCTGCCGTTCATAGTTGCGGTCGGCTCTTACAAACGTACCGAGGTTCCGGCTGCTGTTTTTACCCGGTTTGTTCTCGTAGGGCGTATCCTGGCTCCAGGTATCCCGGTCATAGTTCATCATCTTGAACGTGGCGTCGGCGTTGACCGTCCATACGTCTTTGATAATATCGAACCTGGTATTGAACGAGAGCGTCGTCCGGTCTTCAACAGTAGTCGTCCGTCTGGTATTCACCCATCCGGCGTTGTTGCCGCCGTCCTGCGTCCATGTCCCGTCGGGATTGTAGATCGGCTGCGTGGGATAGTTGGACATCAGACGGTAGAACCAGAACTCGCCCGAACTGTTGTCGTCCAGCGAATTGGCGTAATTCAGGCGGCTAAAGGCGATGTTTGTACCCAGCGACCAGCGGTCTAGCAACTTGTAGGTAGCGTTTCCGCGGAAGTTGAAGCGTTTGTAGTCATCGTTCCCGTAGTTGAGCATACCGGCTTCGGAATAGATTCCCCCGCTTGCCGCGTAGGACAGCTTTTCGCCTTTCTGCGAGACGCTGACATTGGCGGTCTGGATGGGGGAGTTCTTCCTCAGCATCACGTCAAACCAGTCGTACATGCCGTAATATTCCCATTCGCCGTCGTTAATCTGCCGGTCGTTGACGCCGCCGTTCTCACGCCCCGGTCCGACGATTTCGGGCAGCGAGGGGTCTTTGATACGCGCTTCCATGTAGGCAATGGCGGCGGCATTGAACCGGTTGGGATCCAGCGAAACGACATTTGCCAGCCGCATGTATTCCGCCGTATTTGCTCCGTGGAGCGTTTCGGGCAGGTTGTCGAACTGCTTGATGCCATACGTATAGTCGGCGGAGACCTGCAATTTTTCGTTCTTTGCCGTTTTGGTTGTAATCAGCACCACGCCGAACGCTGCGCGTCCACCATAGATAGCCGCCGAAGCCGCGTCCTTCAATACGGAGATGTTCTCAATATCAGCCGGATTCATGCGCGCCAGTTCGGTAGCCGTCGTCGGGACGTTGTCTACCAGGATAAACGCTTCGCCGCCGTTGATGGACGTAAACCCGCGGATGTTGATGCCCGCCACCGCGTTCACATTACCCGACGGACGGGTGATGTTCACGTTCGGCGCCAGGCCTTGCAGGGCAGTATTGACGTTCGTCACCGGACGGTTTTCCAGCGCCTTGGCCTGTATGACGCTGACGGAACCGGACAGGTTGGCCTTCCGCTGTGTACCGTAACCGACCACAACGACTTCCTCCAGCGCCTGCGCGTCTTCCTGAAGCGTGATATTGATCACCGTACGGCTTCCGACCGCAATCTCCTGTGTGGCATATCCGATATAGGACACCTGCAACACGGCACTTTCTCCCCGGACCGTCAGGCTGAAATTGCCGTCAATGTCCGTCACGACACCGTTCGTGGTGCCCTTCTCCATCACATTGGCGCCGATAACCGTTTCACCGCCGGCGTCAACCACTGTTCCACTCACCCGTTTCTGCGCAAAGGCAGCGGACGAGCCGCAAAGGAGACACAGCATCACGCATGCGATCTGCCGCCATGTACCCCGTCTACTTGAAATGAATTTCTTCTTCATTTGGTCATTAATTTAAATTCAATACTTAGTTAATACATAAAATAGCGTATAGCTTTACTTTTGTAAGCTTGTTTCGATGAGCAGTTGCTTTTACTGAATCCATTGTTACTTCATTTAAACATTAATTATATCTGATTTGAAAGTTGTATCTGATTGCATGACCGAACAGGGCGTATTTTCAGGCAGCCGTGCACCGTCATTGCGAGGAACGAAGCAAGCGCCAAAGCAGGAAGCCCAACGCCATCCGTGCCCGGTTTGGCGATTGCTTCGTGCCTCGCAATGACGGGCACGTCGGACGTCCTCGCAATGACGGGGCGCGCCAAAGCCATCCGGCCGACAGACCTGTCCGGCCGGCTCCCGCTCCGCGGCAATGCGTGTTCGATTTTTCCGCGGTGATACCCCCGGAAAACAGGGTGAAATATTGGTTGTTTTTGTTGTTCGGAAAACAGATTTTCCGTATATTCCGTGCGCGTGCGCACTGATCTATAATACGCGAGGCTATATTCTCTCTCTCTCTCTCTCTCTCTCTCTCTCTCTCTCTCTCTCTCTCTGCAAAAATCGTGCCACAACCCGCTAAAAAGAGGGCCGGACGACAGTTGTTTTCAAGAAGAGCGAATTTATTCATAACCTTGCTGTTTTTATCATTCATTCAACACGGCGGCAAAAGTATGTTACTTATTTTACATGGCCAAGAGATATTCGCATTTTTTTTTCGTGCGGGCTGCATTTTTAACACTCTCGCCTCGCACGTCCGCCCTTGCAACGAAAGAAGCAATCCAATATGATTATCGGATTGCTTCACTGCGTTCGCAAGACAGACGTCAGGTGATAACGTCTGCTGCGCATTTTCGGATAACAACGTTATTAATATCCGGGATTCTGTTGAAGATTGGGGTTAATCAGGATTTCACTGAAGGGAATGGGCAGGTATTCGTCGCGGTTGACGTCAAAATTCGCACCCAGCACTTCTTTCGCAATCCCCCAGCGCACCAGATCGGGAAACCGGAGCCCTTCTACCGCCAGTTCGACCCGGCGTTCATGCACAATGGCCTCGAACGAAAGCGCTGCGATCGCCTGCAAGCCGGCCCGTTGCCGAACGGCATTGAGGGCCTGCAAACCGGTTATGTTCGCCTTTTCCGCAGCGCCGTTCTGTATGGCTTCGGCATAGCTCAGCAATATTTCCGCATAGCGGATCACCTTATAATTGGCGTCCGTTTCGGAGGTCGGTATTTCAGGCCCGTACATATACTTCTTTGTATTGTAGCCGGTATAGGGACTCCATGCCGGATCATACGGAAGCCCAAACAGCATGTCGCCTTCCATCACGATCGTTTCGGCACGGCGAAGGTCGCCCGGTTCAAATTCGTCCACAAGGCTTTGGGTCGGCACACAAAATCCTACGCCACCCCAGCCGTTGACATCTCTCGGCGTAAAGCCGTTTGAAAGGCCGACAAAAGAGGAGGACTTGCCCGACGTGCTCTCTATCTCAAACAGCGATTCGGGAAGATGATCGCTGCCCTGATTGACGAAAAGGGATCCATAATCCTCCATCAGGCTGTATCGTCCCGAGTTGATGATTTCGGCATATACATCGGCTGCTTTCTGCCACTCGCGCGTCGACAGGTAGACACGCCCCAGCAATCCCTGCGCCGAGCCTTTGGTCGGACGCCCCTGATCGGCTCCCGTAAAAGAGACGGGCAGTCCGTTGCAGGCGTCTTTCAGGTCCTGCTCGATAAAGGCCCAAACCTCCTGTGCCGACGATCGGGAAACGTTTTTCAACTCGGCCGTAGCGGTGGAGGTGATTAACGGCACGCCGTTATAGCGGATAACCAGGTTGTAGTAATAGATCGCCCGCAAGAACTTGGCTTCTCCCAACAGACGGTCTTTGCTTGCGACACTGGATTCCTCGATCTGTTCGATGGCTTTGTTGGCCCTGAAAACGCCGCTGTAGGCGTTGTTCCATGCCGCAAGCGCCATCGAATTGGTGGATATGACCTGATAATTGTTCATTTCTTCCAGCGCGCCCTGATCCGTAGGACCGCCGCCGCCTTTTTCGAAATCGTCGGACCATACGCCCATACTGAAGATGACCAGATTGTCATAGATTCCGCCCCCCCATCTTCCGAAGAAAGGGCCGTATGCGGCATTGACGGCTCCGATCAGATCGGTTTCCGTCTGGTAAAACGTCGCTTCGGACATGGCGCCGTAAGGGGCTTTATCCAGCAATTCGTCTCCGCAGCCTGTTGTCAGCATAAATGCGGCAACAGTATATATCGCTAAAAAGATTGTTTTTTTCATCTTGCCTGTTGTTAAAAAGTTAGGTTTAATCCAAATAATACGGTTCGAGGTACCGGATAGGCCGTAATATCGTAGCCTCCGTACAGCGGATTCGTGATGGTGATTTCCGGATCGTATCCGTTGTAGGTGGTGAACGTGTACAGGTTGTTGACCGATACATAGAAACGGGTACGCTGAATCCCGATCTTCCGGGTCAGCGCAAGGGGCAGCGTATAGCCCAGCTGGAGGTTGCTCAGCCGAAGATAAGAGCCGTTCTCAATGAAAAAGTCGGACTGCCGGAAATTATCATTCTGACTGCTGGTGGATACGCGGGGGATCGTCGTCTGATCGCCTTCTTTCTGCCACCGCTCCAGGATGGTGCTCAGTTTGTTAAAGGCATATCCGCCGTTGACCATCGCATGTTTCTGGGAATAATAGATGCTGTTTCCGTTTACACCCGTCAGGGCGAGCGAAAAGTCAATGCCCCGATACTCCAGGTTGATGCTGGCGCCGTACGTCAGCGACGGGAGGGGACTGCCGATAAAGTCCATATCCTCGGCGTCCAGTTTGTCGTCGCCGTTCAGGTTTTTAAACCGGATGTCTCCGGGCACGGCCAGCGGCTGGACCTTGTGGGCCTCAATTTCCGACCAGTTCTGGAAAATACCGTCGGTGATATATCCGTAAAACTCGCCGATACTTCGCCCGACTTCTGTCCGGCTCTCACCCGCCGTAATGGGGGCGTCATTGTCGAACAGTTTCACGACTTCGTTTTTCAGCGTGGTCAGATGGCCGCTGACGGAATAGTTCAAGTCGCCGACACGGTTGTTAAGTCCGAGCGAAAACTCGAAGCCCCGGTTCTTCATTTCGCCGATGTTGCTCAAACTGCCGGAGGTGCCCGAATAGCCGGGCAGCGGGAGGATCTGGAGAATGTCTTTCGTGTACTTGTTGTAATACTCCATCGTGAAAGACACTTTATCCCATAATCCCAGATCGAATCCGATGTTGGTCTGGTAGATCGTTTCCCATTTGAAATCATGATTGTCGACGCTGGCAGGATAGTATCCGATCACCGGATTCTGGTCTGTGCCCAGGGTATATTTCATCTGCGACAGCGTGGACGTAAATCCGTAATAGGCGGTAGGCATCGTACCCAGTATGCCGTAGCTGCCTTTAAGTTTGAGATTGTCGAGCCATTCCACGTCTTTGAGGAACTGTTCTTCGGACAGTCGCCAGCCGATGCCGGCCGAAGGGAAGTTTCCCCACTTGTTGTTTTTGCCGAACCGCGACGATCCGTCTGCACGCAGATTGAACTGGAATAAATACCGGTCGGCAAAACTGTAGTTCAGCCGGCCGAAGTAGGATAGCAGCGCCCAGTCGTTCCTGCCGCCCGACACCTGATCCTGTTCCGTTCCGGCGCTGAAATACCGCATGTACGGGTCATTCGACGGAAAGCCTTTTTTGGACGCCGACGTGTTTCGCTCGTCAAACGTAATCACCGACTGCCCGATCATGGCCGTAACATGATGTAACTCATTGAAGGTTTGATCGTATGTCAGGAAGTTTTCGAACGAGATACTGGTGTTTTTGTTATATCTTTCCGTCAGCGTGGCAAGGGTATTTCGTTGAGGCCCCTGCTCATAGGTCGGCTGGAAATTGGAATAGTCCCAGTTTTGCAGGTCTCCGCTGAAGTTGGAACGGAAACGGAGCGATGGCAGTATTTTATAGTCGCCATAGACATGCACCAGCGTCCGGTAGGAATTGTTATAGCCCTTGTAGATCTCGGCGCTGGTGAGCGGACTCATTGCATCGCCTTCGTTCAGGGCGGTCTGGTATCCGTAAGAGCCGTCTTCGTTATATGCCGGAACGGTTGGCGGCATCCGGAGAGCGCTTTGCAGCACGCCCTGACCGTTTCCCAGATCGACTTCCGTATAGGTCCGGTTGATGTAGCTCAAATTCATGCCTACGGTCAGCTTTTTATTCACATCCACTTCTACGTTCGACTTCACGCTGTAGCGTTTATAGGAGGTGTTGATCAGGGTGCCATCCTGGTCGTCGTATCCGACCACTAAATAATAGCGGGATTTGTCCGAACTTCCTCTTACGCCTAACGAGTGACTGTGTACAACTCCTCGCTGGAAAACCAGGTCCTGCCAGTCGGTATCGGCTCGCGGCGTTACGCTTTTCCAGTAAGGCTCCATTCCGCTGTTAACATACGACTCGTCCATAATCATGGTAAAATCAGCCGTATTCAGTATGTCCAGACGCTTGGAAAATTCGTTATACCCGACATTTCCGTCATAAAAGACGGTTGGCTTGCCGGCGGTACCCTTTTTGGTCGTAATCAGGATAACGCCGTTTCCGGCCCGGGAGCCATAAATGGAGGCCGAAGCGGCGTCTTTCAGAATCTCGATGGATTCGATGTCCTGGTTGTTGATAATTTCCATGCTGTTTGTCAGCGGAACACCGTCCACAATATACAGCGGATCATTGTTATTCAGGGTGCCGATGCCCCGGATACGGATGGAAGGCGCAGCGCCCGGCTGTCCGTTTTGCTGCGTAACCATGACGCCCGGTACTTTCCCCTGAAGGGCATGTTCGACCGTAAGGGTAGCTCTTCCGGCCAGCGCTTTTTCGGATACCGAACCGACCGAACCGATCAGGTCCGAACGCCGCTGGCTTCCATATCCGACCACAACGACTTCTTCCAGCGCCTGCGCATTTTCCCGCAATGTGATTTGCAGGTCGGTCTGATTTCCGACGGCGATATTCTGGGAAAGATAGCCGATATAGGAGACCTGTAAAGTAGCATTATTCGTGACTTCCAAAGAGAAACGTCCGTCCACATCGGTCGTGACGCCATTGACGGTACCTTTTTCGATCACATTCGCTCCGATCACCGGCTCGCCTGCCTGGTCGACAACCGTACCGGTGATACGGGTCTTCGTCTGCTGCGGTTCGGCCGTTTCCGGCAGATAGCCGCTGCCGGCATTCATCATGCCCGTTCCTGCCGTTAGCAGGCAAACGGACAGCATCATCACTCGTTTGAGTTTTTCAAATCCGGCATGTTTCATGCCTTCAATCAATTTGTTTATCATACTTCTTTAAATTTTGAGTTTGGTGTAATAGTAATATGGTATTGTTTTGCGCCCTGTGGCGCATCCGGCCGGAAAGTCATACCATCCATTTCCGTCCGGTTCCGTGTTTTGACTCATCTGTGTCCATAGGCTTCTGTTTTTTAATGTGATACATTCGTTTTCTTTCTGTTTCCTGCCGTCTGCTTTCTTCAGTGAAGTCTTCCACCTTATAAGGTGAGAGTCTTCCACCTTATAAGGTGAGAGTCTTCCACCTTGCAAGGTGA
>JAIRXI010000313.1 GCA_031268395.1 Tannerella sp.
TCGTTGAATACCGCAAGGTGTTTACGACGGGCGTCGTAAGGTGCTTACGAGGGAGGTCGTAAGGTGCTTACGAGGGAGGTCGTAAGGTGTTTACGAGGGAGGTCGTAAGGCGCTTACGAGGGACGGCGCACAAGATAGAAATTTGAAAGAACCAAACGGGACCGGGACCCCCCGTAGAGACGCCATTTATGGCGTCTTGGCGTCTTGGCGTCTCGGCGTCTCAGCAAAACCCGGCGGCGGAATCCCGAAAGGCCTTTGAGGGCGCGGGGGATAAATACTTCGTGTGGACTAAAAACCATACGTTTAACAATGAACCCGTTCATCGTTCATCGTTCATCGTTAAATGCGTCAGTCCGCGTACGGTAAATCCGTTAAGCGTTCCGTTCCAGCAGGACAATATTCTCCACATGGTGGGTATGGGGGAACATGTCGACGGGCTGCACCTTGCGGATGCGGTAGTCCACATCCAGCAGATTCAGGTCCCGCGCCTGGGAGGCCGGGTTGCAACTCACATACACGATGCGCCGGGGGGCGGCCCGGAGAATGGTTTTAATCACATCGTCATGCATGCCGGCACGCGGCGGGTCGGTGACCAGGACGTCCGGACGTCCGTGCGTTTCAACGAAGTCGGCGGTCAGCAGGTCTTTCATGTCGCCGGCAAGGAAATGCGCATTGACAATGCCGTTGAGGGCGGCATTGACCTTGGCGTCTTCGATGGCTTCGGGAACGTATTCGATGCCGGTGATCCGGCGGGCATGACGGGCCAGAAAACAGGCGATGGTTCCCGTGCCGGTGTAGAGGTCGTAGACATGTTCTGTGCCGGTCAGTCCGGCGAACTCGCGAACCGTTGAATACAGCCGGCAGGCCTGTTCGCTGTTCGTCTGGAAAAATGATTTCGGCCCGATGTTGAATTTCAGGTCTTCCATCTGTTCCGTGATGAAGGCGTTCCCCTTGAAGACGTGTACTTCGCGGTCGGTGATCGTGTCGTTGGCCTTTTGGTTCAGGACGTAGAGGAGGGAGGTGATTTCGGGAAACCGGGCGGCCAGGTGACTTAGCAGGGCTGTGCGTCCGGGTTCGTCGTCTTCGTAGCAGACGACGGTCAGCATGACTTCGCCGGTAGTGGCCGTGCGGATGACAAGGTTGCGCAGCAGGCCGCCGCGGTTCCGCAGGTTAAAGAACGTAAACCCGTGCGCCAGTGCAAACGTCCTGACTTCGTTCCGTATCCGGTTCGAAATCTCGTCCTGCAGCCAGCACCGGCGGATGTCCAGCACCTTGTCAAAGGATCCCGGAATATGAAACCCCAGTGCGTTGCGTTCTTCCGGCAACCGGTCCGAGCGGATTTCCTCCTCCGTCAGCCAGCGTCTGTCGGAAAAGGTAAACTCAAGTTTGTTTCGGTAGCATTGCGTTTTCCCGGAACCCAGGATCGGTGAAATTTCCGGCAATTCGACCTTGCCGATGCGGGTCAACTGATCGACGACCTGCTGCTGTTTCCAGCGGAGCTGTTCGGGATAGGGAAGGATCTGCCACTGGCAGCCGCCGCAAATGCCGTAGTGTTCGCAGAAAGGCTCGGCGCGCTGCGGCGAGCGGGTGTGAAAACGGACGACCCGTCCTTCGGCATACGAGTTTTTCTTCCTTGTCAGCTGTATGTCGACCGTGTCGCCCGGCACGGCAAAGGGTACAAACACCACCCGCTCGCCGTCCCTGACGATCGCCTTGCCTTCGGCGGCCACGCCACTGACCGTTACATGCTCCAGCAGGGGTAATTTCTTTTTCAAGGATTCAACGATTTCTGTCAGGAACGGGTACGGGCGTCAACTGTTTTCGTCCAGGATCCGCAGCCCCGTTACATAGCGGGGCCTGTAATAGGGGGACTTGTTGAGTTCTTCCATCTTGACGCCCCGGCGGCAGGCATGGATAAAGACAACATTCCCGCTTTTGTCGTTCGAGACAACAATGCCCACGTGGCCTACACGGTTTGAAGAAATATTCCGGCCCTTGAAGAAAATAAGGTCGCCTGTTTTCAATTCTTCCCTGACCACCCGCGTGCCCTGTTTTACCTGGGTGACACAACTGGGGCTTAGCTGATAGCCGAATTTCCGGAAGATGAAGGAGGTGAAACCGGAACAGTCAAACGTTTCCGGACCTTTGGAACCTCGACGGTAGGAGTAGCCGATGAACCGTTTTGAATAGGCGATAATGTTTTGTGTCAGCTGGATGGAATCGTGCCCGACCGTTTGCAGGGAGTCGTGTCGCAGCGCAAGAGCCTCCGGAAGGGTATCCGGGGGGAGGACGACGGAAACCGGGTTTGCATTCCCGGCGTCTTTTGCCTCCCGGCGTTCGATCACACCTTCTTCCGAAACGGTCAATCCGGTTTGCGGGAAATCCAGTTCGGTCAGGCGCTTGATTTCTTTCGCGGCCAGATGGCCGGCATCCGGTACGGGTCCGGTTTTGTCTTTCTGGAGGGCAGAGAGTATGCGCCCCCGAATAAATTTCCCTTCCCGGTCGGTGTACACTTTTACAATGGGCGCATATCCGCTGATTCCGCTGATGTTGAAATCGCCGGAGGTGCAGAAATTTCCCATGCTGTAAATAATAAAGCGGTCCCGGTAGAGTTCGGCGGCCCGGACAACATGCGGTCCGTGACCGAAGACGACGTCTGCGCCGGCGTCGACCGCCGCATGGGCAAATTCAAGGACATTCCCCCGGTTTTCGCCGTAAAACGTTTCCGTTTTCCCGGTCACCCGGTTATGCACTTTCCCTTCGGCCCCGCCGTGGAAAGACACGATCACGATGTCGCAGTCGCTGTCCAGTTCCGCCACGATTCTTTTTACCTTCGCCAGGTCGGTGATTCGGACCGTGCCCGAATTGGGTGCAAAGCCGCAGAAGCCGTATTTCACTCCGTCGATTTCAAAGCGGGAGGTTTCGCACACGCCTTCCAGTCCGGCATAGTGCAGTCCGGCGCCCTGCAGCACCTTCACGGTATTTTCCCTTCCCCGGGGACCGAAATCGCCCATGTGGTTGTTGGCGATATTCATCACGTCGAAACCGGCGTCGAGCAGGTGATTGACGTAGCGGTCGGGCATCCGGAAGAAATAACAGCCGCTTTTGCAGGGCTTGGGCGTTCCGCCGCTGTCGAGGAAGCAGCCTTCCAGATTTCCGAAGGTGACGCTGGCATCGCGCAGAAAGGCCTTTACATGGAGGAAGAGGTCTTTTCCGTCGCCGGGCGGAAGTTTGGCGACGGAAGGGTAGTTGGATCCAAGCATAATGTCGCCCGTACCGATAATGGAAACCGTATCGTTTCCACCGGGCGTCCGGGAGAAAGCGTTCCATGAAAAAAAGGCGAAGACCAATAGCGTCCCTGTCGCCTTTAACAGCCGTTTTAAGTTCATCTTTCAGTTGTCTATTCTATTCGGGGGACAAATATAGTCATTTTCTCCTTATGCGGAGCGTTCTTCATTTCCGGAAAAGGAAGTTCAACGGTTGACGCCATTCGGCATAAAGGAGATAATCCCAACTCGAAAGACGGTTGTCTTTACGCTAAAGACAGTTGTCTATTGGCCTAAAGACGGTTGTCTGTTGGCTAAAAACGGGCGCTTTTTTCAGGAAAACCGCAGGATTGGATGTTGCATTTTCCACCCTTCATTTCCTTTCCGGGGCGGGCGTTTATTTTTCCTTGCGTCCGGCGTCTATCTGCAAGAAGATGACGAGCAGCAGGGTGAAACCGAGCAGGGACGATCCGCCGTAGCTGAAAAAGGGCAGCGGAATGCCGATCACCGGCGTAAGTCCTGTGACCATTCCGATATTGATGGCCAGGTGGAAGAAGAAAATCGACGCTACCGCATATCCGTAGGCCCGGCCGAAAACCGTGTCTTGCCGCTCGGCCAGGCTGATCAGGCGGATGATGAGCGTCCCGAAGAGCGCCAGCAGGGCCAGCGAACCCAGAAAACCGAACTCTTCGCCCACCGTGCAGAAGATAAAATCGGTGTCCTGTTCGGGGACGTATTTCAGTTTGGTCTGCGTGCCGTTCAGGAAGCCTTTGCCGGTCAGTCCTCCCGAACCGATCGCTATTTTGGACTGGTTCACGTTGTAGCTCGCGCCGCCCGGATCGTTTTCAAGTCCCAGAGACACTCGGATGCGCGTCTGCTGGTGAGGTTCCAGCACATGGTCAAAGACGTAGTCTACCGAAAACAGGAATACGGTGGACAGCACGGCAAAGAGGGCGACCAGTGCATAGCGCTTTGCCAGGTTTTTCAGGGAAAGGACAAGGAGATAGCCGACCATCAGGCCGATGACTCCCATAATGACCCATACATAGTTGATCTGCGTATAGCGCAGGGCCAGCCCTCCGGCCAGAGAGGCGAGGAGGAGGAGGCCGGACAGGACGCGCGCCGTTGTCCGGTCTTTGCGGATGAAGAGGGTGGCCAGGCAGGTAATGACCAGGATCATCACCGAGACGATCAGCTCGCCCGTCGGCGTGGCGCCCGTCATGCGGTCGCCAAAACGCAGCACAATCACACTGAATACGACCGCGCAGACGCTTGTCAGCAGGACAAAACCGGACATTCCTTCGCGGTAAAGCACCAGGATAAAAGCAAAATAGACCAGCGCCGACCCGGCCTCCCGCTGCAACAGGATGCACAGCATCGGAGCGAGTACCAGTCCGGCAACGGTCATGAAATTTCTGAACGTAAAAAGGCGCTGGTGATGGCCGTCCAGGAATTTGGCGACCGCCAGCGCCGTTGCAAACTTGGCAAATTCGGCCGGCTGGAGGTGTATCGGTCCGAAGATCAGCCACGAGCGGGAGCCTTTGATGTCGGGCGCGATAAAGACGGTGAGGATCAGCAGGAGGAAGACAAGACCGTAGACCGGATAGGCCAGGGTTTCAAAAAAGTCTTTGTCGAGCATCAGGACCACGAAGGCGGCACAGAAGGCGATGCCTATCCATACCAGTTGCGACCCCATCCGGCCGGCCGGGTTAAACAGACTCCCCGAATCGAACTCGTAGCTTGCGCCGTAAATGACAAACCAGCCGGCCGCAACCATCAGCACATAGAGGCCGACAAGGGGCCAGTCGAGGGACTGCCAGACGTTTGTTTTCCGGTTATACATAAATTACGGCACTACCCGGTTTATGATGTCCGTTTCCAAAAAGGCGAGCGCTCCGCCCACTTCGCCGTAGTAAAATTTTTCCAGCATCAGCCGGGCAATCGGGATGGCGTTGGTTTTGCCGTAACCGCCATGCTCCACATACACGGCAATTGCTATTTCCGGCCGGTGGAAGGGCGCGAAAGCGATGCAGACGGAATTGTCTTTCCCTCGCGGATTTTCGGCGGTGCCGGTTTTGCCGCAGACGTCGATGCCGGGCATGTACAGCCCCGTGCAGGTGCCGTACTGTACGGCGCTGCGCATCCCTTCGGCAATCACGTCATAGTGTTCGGGGTCGACCGACGTCCGCCTGGGACAGGTGTAGATGGAATCCAGCGGCGTGTCTTCGATTTCCCGGACGACATGGGGGACGATGTAATGCCCCCGGTTCGCAATCGTGGCCGAGAGGTTGCATATCTGGAGAGGGGTAGTGTCGATTTCGCCCTGTCCGATGGCGATGGAGATGATGGTGCTTGAGTTCCAGCGGCTTTTGTGGAAACTGTCATACACCTTGCTGTTGGGAATAAATCCGCGGGATTCGCCCGGAAGGTCGATCCCCAGGGGATAGCCGAACCCCATGGATACCATGTGTTTCTTCCAGGCTTCAAAAGCGATCTGAACCGTGGGATAGCGTTTGCGGCTGTCCAGCATGTCGTGCAGCCCCCAGCAGAAGTAAGCGTTGCACGAAGTGGCCAGCGCGGCGTTGAGGTTCAGGGGCGAAGCATGTCCGTGACAGGCCGGCTTGCCGCCGTGATAGGGATAACCTGAAGCGCAGGTATACAGTTTTTGCGGTGTAATGACGCCTTCCTGTAAAAAGACAAGTCCCTGCGCCGGCTTATAGGTCGATCCCGGTGGAAAGCGTCCCTTGATGGCGCGGTTGAAGAGGGGCTTCAGGGGGTCGTGCTCCAGTTGCGCGTAATTCTTCCCCAGCTGCCGGCCGGCCAGCAGATTCGGATCATACGTCGGCGAGGATACCAGGCAGAGCACTTCGCCGGTCGAGGGTTCTATCATGACCACTCCGCCCACTTTGTTCCGCATCAGTTTTTCGGCATAGGCCTGCAACTCAATGTCGACAGAGAGTTTCAGGTTTTTCCCCGGGACGGGCGGCTCGTCGTGGAGGCCTCCTTCATACCGCCCCTTGATGCGTCCGCGGGCGTCGCGCAGGAGGATTTCCTTGCCTTTCCTGCCGCGCAGGATTTTTTCGTACGAACGTTCCACGCCTTCGAGACCGGCGTAGTCTCCCCGCATGTAATAGCGGTCGTTCTCCATAACTCGCCGGCTCACTTCGCCTATATTGCCGAGCAGCAGGGCGGCATTCGGGTAGCCGTACTCCCGGATGGTACTGCGACTCTGGAGATAAAATCCCGGAAACTTGTAGAGCTTCTCCTGCAACATGCCGTATTCGTTTGTGGACAGCTGGCTCACAAAGAGCTGGGGGACGTACTGGGAGTAGCCCGGATTCAGTTCTCTGTTCCTGATGTCCCGGATGCGCTTGTCGAAAAATTCCCGGGTTATGCCGAGCGTACTGCAAAAATCGATCGTGTCGAAAGGCTGTATTTCCTTCATGATCAGCATGACGTCGTAGGCCGGATGATTGTATACCAGCAGTTTGTCGTTGCGGTCGTAGATCACGCCGCGCGCCGGGTAGAGTGTCTTTTTCAGGAACGCATTACTGTCTGCCCAGTCTTTATACTCACTGCTCACGAGTTGCAGGCCAATCAGGCGAATAATGAAAATGAGCATCACGCAGGCTATGGCTGCGATAAATACGTAACGCCTGCTTGCATACTGATATTTGTTTCTGTTAATCACTGCTTTTTCTGTTAATGTTAAACGCTTCGAGTACAAAGATACACAAGGCTGTCAAAATAAAGCTTGCGAACATGCGAAGAAACAGATACGCGGGGTCAAAAAGAGAGACGGATTCAATCAGGAACAGGGTCACATGGTGAATGACGGTCAACGTCGCCGCATATCGCATGAAAGCGGCAATGCCGAACGTGTGATACGCAGGCGTCGCATCTTCCGCCAGTTCCCCCGTCACATACACTCCGATCAGCGGCCGGCGCAGAAAACCGATGAGCGTACAAGCCGCGGCATGCATTCCCGGCGTATTGGAAAATACATCGATGATAAGTCCCGACAGAAAGGAGAGCAGAATGACCTGCGAACGGGAGATGTGTATCGGGAGTTTCAAAATGACGTAGATGTAGAGGAACGGTTCTACGGTTCCGAACAGGTGGAGATTGTCCAGCACCCAGATTTGCAGCAGGATAAAGAAGGCAAACCGGGGCAGGGTTTTCAGTATCCGCTTAATCATTTTTCCGAGCCTCCTGTTCTGCGGCCAGCTGTTCCTGCTGAAAATCGTTCCGTATCACCCGCACACTTTTCAGCCGCTGAAAATCCGTGGCCAGTTTCACTCTCAGCGAATAGAAATTGTGATTGCGGGCATTGTCCATTTCGACCACTGTCCCTGCCTGTATGCCAGGCGGAAAGATGGCTGAAAAACCGCTTGTGACAACGGTGTCGCCCTTCTGAAATTCCACATGATTCGGCAATTCTTCCAGATTGGCATACTGTGCGTCCCGGCCGTCCCATGACAGGGAACCGTAATAATCGCCGTTTTTCAGTTTGCAGCTAATTCTGGATTTCGGGTTCAACAGGGGAATCACGACCGAAAAATGCTCGCTGACGGTGGATACAATTCCGACAATGCCCTGAGTGGATACGACACCCATATCCGGCCGGATACCGTCTCGCGCGCCCCTGTCGATGGTGAGGTAATTGGACAGGCGTATCACACTGCTGTTCACGACTCTCGCCGCCGTGTAATGGTATCGCCCGGCGATGGAGTCGGGCATCACGCTGTCGTACGAAAACTGAGCAACTTTCAACGTTTCCAGTTGCTGTTCCAGATCCAGAATTTCCAGTTCGAGCAGGCCGTTGCGTTCAAACAGGTTTCTGTTTTCTTCCCGCAGCCGGAGATAGGACATGGCCGTCCCCGATACGGAAGATACGTACCCGAAAGCCGTATTGGCCGAACTCAGAAATATATTCCGATGATATGCATTATAGCGGTATAAAAGCACGAACGACAGAATTTCGCATACTATAAACACAAACCAATGCCTTTTCCCGAAAAGGAATTCAAGCAATTTCTGCATGGGGAACAAGTCTATTCATTTTCTGCCGGACAACCGTTCCGCGAACAACTCGCCGACGGAAAAGCGGTACGCCTGCCGGCAGCTATTTAATCAGGAACTTGAACCTGTCAATATTTTTCAGGGCAATGCCTGTCCCTTTGGCCACGGCATGTAGCGGATCTTCCGCCACGTGGAAAGGTATATTGATCTTGTCGCTGAATCGCTTGTCCAGTCCGCGCATCAGGGCGCCTCCGCCGGTCAGGTAAATGCCGTTGTGAACGATGTCGGCATACAGTTCGGGCGGCGTTTGTTCCAGTGCGCTCAGGATGGCTGCTTCCATTTTGGAGATGGACTTGTCCAAACAGTGTGCAATCTCCTGATACGAAATCGGGACTTCCATCGGGAGCGCAGTCATTTGATTCGGCCCGTAGACGACAAAGTCTTCGGGCGGATCTTCCAGCGAAGTCAGCACGGAACCCACATTGATTTTAATGGATTCGGCCGTCCGTTCGCCCACTCTCATATTGTGCTGGCGGCGCATGTACTCCAAGATGTCTTCCGTCAGGTCGTCGCCGGCAATGCGGATGGAACGGTTGGAGACGATGCCTCCGAGGGAGATGACCGCGATTTCCGTTGTCCCTCCGCCGATGTCGACAATCATGTTCCCTTCCGGCGCTTCCACATCAATGCCGATGCCGATGGCAGCTGCCATCGGTTCGTATATCATGTACACGTCCCGACCGCCGGCGTGTTCGGCCGAATCGCGCACAGCCCGAATCTCGACTTCCGTACTGCCCGACGGGATACAGATCACGATGCGCAACGGCGGCGAATACCAGCGATTTTTGAAATTGATCATCTTGATCAAGCCCCGAATCATCTGCTCCGCCGCGTAAAAGTCCGCAATCACGCCATCGCGCAACGGCCTTACAGTACGAATGTCTTCGGGTGTTTTCCCGTCCATCAGACGGGCCTGTTCCCCTACGGCCAGGACTTTTTCCGTCCGCCGGTCTAACGCAACTACCGACGGTGCATCAACAACGATTTTTCCCTCATTTACAATGATGGTGTTGGCAGTGCCCAGATCAATGGCAATTTCTTGTGTAAAAGAAAAGAATCCCATATATTGTCTATCTTAAGTTTCCATTAATGTTTGAAATGACGAATCCCTGTCTTTACCATCCTGATCCCATGGGCATCGCAATATTCAACCGAGCGTTTGTCGTTAATCGACCCTCCCGGCTGAACAATAGCCGTAATACCTGCACTGTCTGCGATTTCCACGCAGTCGGCAAAAGGGAAAAAGGCGTCCGAGGCCATCACGGCGCCGCGCAGGTCGAACTGAAACGAACGGGCTTTTTCGATGGCCTGCTTCAGGGCGTCCACTCGCGATGTCTGCCCGATTCCGCTCGCGCATAACTGTTTGTTCTTGACCAGTGTAATGGCATTGGATTTGCTGTGTTTCACCAGTTTGTTGGCGAACAGCAAGTCTTCCGTTTCCCGACCGTCCGGAATTTTTTGCGTCATGGCTTCCAGGTCGGCAGCCGTCTGGATGCTCGCGTCTCTATCCTGTAACAACACACCGTTCAACAGCGAGCGGTACTGCCGTTTTTGCCGTCCGTTTTGCCTTCGCAACAGGATAATCCGGTTCTTCTTCTGTTCCAGCACCTCCAGCGCGTCGGTCATGTAATCAGGCGCGATGATGACCTCAAAGAAAATCTTGTTGATTTCTTCGGCCACTTCCCGGTCAACCACTTCGTTGGTAATCAGGATCCCGCCAAATGCGGAAACCGGATCGCCGGCCAGCGCGTCCTTCCACGCTTTCAGTATCGTTGGGCGGGAAGCGATGCCACATGCATTGTTATGTTTCAGAATGGCAAACGTCAACTCGTCAAATTCGTCGATCAGCAAAAGCGCCGCGTCGATATCAAGCAAGTTATTATACGAAATCTCCTTGCCGTGCAACTGATCGAACATATCTTCAAATTTCCCGAAGAAAATTCCTTTTTGATGCGGATTTTCGCCGTAACGCATGAGTTTCGGCTCGTTGATAGCCACCCGGAAAGCGCTGTCGTCACCCTGATCGAAATAATTGAAAATAGCGCTGTCGTAAGCTGAAGTGACGGCAAAAGATTCTTTGGCAAACCAGCGTCTTTCTTCCTGATTTGTCACTGCGCCTTTTTCGTCCAGCAGCAACATCAGTGAAGCATACTGCGCCCTGGATGCAACGATCACCACGTCCTTGAAGTTTTTCGCCGCTGCACGAATCAGGGAAATGCCCCCGATATCTATTTTTTCAATAACGGCCGCCTCGTCTGCACCCGAAGTTACAGTTTCTTCAAACGGATAAAGATCGACAATCACCAAATCAATTTCCGGAATTTTATACTGCCCGATCTGTTCTTGGTCGCTTTCATTGTCGCGGCGCGTCAAAATACCACCGAAGACTCTCGGATGCAATGTTTTCACCCGTCCACCCAGAATAGAAGGATATCCCGTCAGATCTTCCACTGCCTCACAGGGAATGCCCAACGATTCGATGAATGCCTGCGTCCCTCCCGTAGAGAGGAGGCTGACACCTTCCTGATGAAGCTTTTTGAGTATTTCATCCAGCCCTTCTTTATGATAAACAGATATTAACGCCCGTTTTATTCGTTTCTCCGTCATTGTTTTAAACCTGATTTATAATTGTTCCCTTTTTCCCTGACAAAAGTATTGATTTATTTTGAAACACAACATATAATAATTGAAGAAAAGACCCTGATTACAAAATATATCCGTTATCATTCCCTATATAAACATAAAAAATGGCGAGATCTTTTGCGCTGTCATACCGGGCCTTTCTCCTTCAGGGGAAACCTGAATAACCGTATTCGGCAATACTTAATATATTGACTGCTATGTCAGTAAATCGTTGAATTTGCTGAATATCCGTTCTTTGGCCGACTGATTTGGTTTGAAATTTTCGGAAACGGCCATGGCTTTCATTTTCTCCTTTTCCGAAGACGAAAGTTTTTCCGGGATATACACGTTTACATTGACCAGCAGATCGCCTGTTCCGTAGCTGTTCACCGACGGAAGCCCCTGATTGCGGAGCCGGAGAATTTTGCCCGGCTGGGTGCCCGGTTCGATTTTCACCTTTACTCTCCCGTTAATGGTGGGCACTTCGACCGAATCGCCCAGCGTGGCCTGCGGGATGGTCAGCAACAGATTGTACACCAGATCGTTTTCGTCGCGAAGCAATTCCGGATGTTTTTCTTCTTCGATCAGCACCAGCAGATCGCCGGGGATTCCGCCGCGCCGCGCAGCATTGCCCTTGCCGCGCATCGAAAACTGCATGCCTTCGCCCACGCCGGCGGGAATGTTCAGCGTGATGACTTCCTCTGCCTGTATAACGCCTTCGCCACTGCAGGCCGGGCATTTTTTGGTGATTGTTTTTCCGGAACCCTGACAGGCGTGGCAGATCGACTGTGTCTGCATCTGGCCAAGAAAAGTGTTGGTTACATGGATCACATAACCGCTCCCCTTGCAGGTCTGGCAGGTAGCAACCGCTTTGTCGTTTTCCGCGCCGCTTCCATGACATTTGGAGCAGGAAACGTATTTCCTGACTTTGATTTTTTTCTCTACGCCGGTTGCGATTTCTTTCAGGTTCAGCCTGACCTTTACGCGCAAATCGGAACCGCGCTGTACGGCATGTCCGCGTGACGAGGAGCCGAATCCGCCGGTGAAACTGCTGAAATGGCCGCCGAAAAGGTCGCCAAACTGCGCGAAAATATCATCCATCGACATCCCGCCGCTAAATCCGCCGCCTTGCGAGGCGCCTTCGAAGCCGGCATGTCCGAAACGGTCGTAACGCTGCCGTTTCTGTTCATTGCTCAGTACGTCGTACGCTTCGGCCGCTTCTTTGAATTTTTCTTCGGCCGCCTTGTCGCCCGGATTTTTATCCGGATGATATTGGATGGCTTTCTTGCGGTATGCTTTCTTTATTTCTTCGACCGACGCATTTTTGCCCACTTCCAGCACTTCATAATAATCTCTTTTTGCCATTTTTTCGTTTTGTTGAATTGCAGGTAAAGACCGGCAACGGTTACTTATTCTCCCACTACTACTTTTGCATGACGGATGACTTTCTCATGCAGTACATAGCCCGTTTGTATACAGTCCAGTACCTTGCCTTTCAGTTCGTCTTCCGGCGCCGGAATCGTTGCGACTGCTTCAAAATGCGCCGTATCAAACGGCTTGCCGACCGCGTCAATCGGTTTAACGCCCTGCTGCGACAGATAGGCGGTGAATTTGTTGTATATCAGTTCGACACCTTGTATGACGGCTGTCAGGTCTTCGGTTTGACGAATGTTGCTCAATGCACGTTCGAAATCGTCGATAACGGGCAACAGATTCGTCAACGCCGTTTCGCCGCCGCTTTTAATCAATTCCGCCTTTTCGCGCAACGTGCGTTTCCGGTAGTTATCAAATTCGGCCATCAACCGCAGATAGGAATCATTTAATTCGTCGTATTTTCCTTCCCTGTTTTCGGTCTTTACCGGCTCTTCGGCTTCGACCGTCGAATTGTCAGCCCCGGCCGTGTTTTCTGACACATTTTCAATTTTTTCCTGCAATTTTGTCACATCACTTTCTTCCATCTCCGGTTTAATCTCCGGTTTCTTATGCTTATTTTTGCTGCTCATAACTCAATCAAATATATTATACTGCCTTTATCCTTAGATGAATAAAATTTTCGCCTGCGTACAGTCCGTTCCCGAATCACGCATTTGTCACTGTCTTATTATCAAATATGCTGCCAGGGATGTCCTTCCGGACAAATACATGAAAGGATTAGTAATTATTATACTTTGAAATCCGAACTGTGGTTTTTTTGATTTGAGGGATTATGTGGAAATCGGAAATGTAAGCTCGCAGAGGTACATGTCCACAGGTGCCCTCTGCACCCTCTGTGTCTGGATAAACAGAAAGGAAGAAAGATCATGGAGAAATGTCCGGGGTCTGTCGGCTGAAAGGGGATGACGGAGAAGCGGACTCCGGCATCTGTATACAGACAATCGCCATCTGTACACAGACAGCGAGCATCTGTGTACAGATAAAGGCCGTCCGTATACAGATGAAGATCATTTGTTGACTTGCGTCGATCATCTGTGTACAGATAGCGGTTAGCTGTGTACAGATGGAAATATGTTCTCGACAAATGACTTTCATCTGTACACAGATGGCGATCATCTGTGTACAGATGGCGATTGTCTGTATACAGATGCGGAGCTTTTCCCGGCTGTTTTTGGCTGAAAGAGACCTGTAAACGACAAACAAATATATACTAACCTGTTAATAACTAACGAATAACTGATAATTGACAATTTTAAAATGAATGAAGATGGAAAAGTGCGTTGCGGGCCGTTTTTTACCGGCAGGACCTCTTCCGGACACGACGGGGGAAGGGACATGTTGGGATAAATAATATACAATGGAGAAAGGAGAAGGAGAAGGGAGAAATTCCTCCGGGACAGGCAACCTTTACAGATTATTGTTTTACGTTTCTACACAAAAAAGATGAATTACAGGAGCGTTTGGAGAAACCGCATTCCAAAATTTTCATGTACATTTGCCCCGTTTGATTTTCGAAGGAGCTAATTTAGTAAAACAAAATATGGAAATAGGGAAATATTCATTCGGGACGGGAGACCGTTTCGCCTGTCAGGGAGAAGCGCAGCTAACGGCCCTGATAGAGGCGGGAAAGGCTTTAGGCCAGGAAATTGTGCCGGTGTGGAACAAGTCGAACCGCGAACATGCCATTGTGCATTCTACCCCCGCCGATACGCGCAGGGAGGCTGATGCGGCCGTGAAAGCACTGGGGTATACAGGGGCTTATTTCGTGGATGCCGACCACATCAACCTGAGTAACGTGGACAAGTTTATCGACCATTCAGACTTTTTCACGCTCGACGTGGCCGATTACATCGGCAAACAGGCGGCGCCGGCCGATTTGGACGCTTTCGTGGTGAAGAACCGCAAATATGCAGGGAAACTGCATATCCCCGGCATTGCCGCGCCGTTCGACGTGCCGGAAACGCTGTTGCAGGACATTGCTGCCAAATTCCTTTACGCCGTGCAGGAAGCGGGGAAGATCTGCCGCCACATCGAAAAGGCAAAAGGCGCCGGCAATTTCGTCGCCGAGGTTTCGATGGATGAAGTGAACGAAGCGCAGTCGCCGGTCGAAATGTTTTTTATTCTGAGCGCCATCGCCGGCGAAGGCATCCCGGCACAAACCGTCGCTCCCAAGTTTACCGGACGCTTCAACAAGGGTGTGGATTATGCCGGCGACGTGGCACAGTTCGGCAGGGAATTTGAAGAAGACTTGCTGGTGATCGATTACGCCGTGAAGGAATTTGGATTGCCCGCCAACCTGAAACTGAGCATTCACTCGGGCAGCGACAAGTTTTCCATCTATCCGGTGATGGGCGAACTGATCCGGAAATACGACAAGGGTATCCATGTCAAGACTGCCGGAACGACGTGGCTCGAAGAAATCGCGGGACTGGCCCTGTCCGGCGACGAGGAAGCCATCGACCTTGCCAAGGCGATCTACAGCGGCGCCCTTGTGCGGTTCGACGAGCTGTGCGGCCCGTATGCCACAGTGATTGACATTGACAAAAGCCGGCTGCCGGCGTCTATAGAAGTGGAACGCTGGAGTGGTACGAAACTGGCCGACACGCTTCGCCATATCCCCGGTCATCCCGATTACAACCCGAATTTCAGACAGCTGATTCACGTTGGCTACAAAGTGGCTGCAGAATACGGCGTGGAGTTTATCCATGCACTGGAAAAACACCGGGATGTCGTCGGGCGACAGGTTGTCGAAAATATCCGTGACCGGCATATCAAACGCCTTTTTGGCATGCAATGACCGGCACAGGGACAAAAACGGCACGAGAGTATGTGAGCATGAAGCCGCAGGCCCGCAGGACCTTTCCCTGCGGCAATTGCGGCAATTTGAAATGCTCCCTTTTTTGACACTGCGTGCGGTAAAATCATTTTTATCATGTACCTTTGCGGTAAAATCATAAAATAAAACCGCAAATCATGAGCAAAAAAGCAATTTTGATTATCTGTGACGGATGGGGAATCGGCGATAAGCAAAAAGATGATGTCATTTACTGTACACCAACGCCATACTGGGATTCATTGCTGGCAAACTGTCCAAATTCACGGTTGCAGGCTTCGGGTGAAAATGTAGGTTTACCGGACGGACAGATGGGCAATTCCGAAGTAGGTCATTTGAATATCGGGGCCGGGCGGGTGGTTTATCAGGATCTGGTGAAAATCAATCTGGCGTGCCGGAACAATTCCATCCTGGAGAATCCGGAGGTTCGGCGAGCCTTTGAATATGCAAAAACAAACAACAGACAAATCCATTTCCTCGGGCTTGTTTCCGACGGAGGCGTACACAGTTCGCTGTCCCATCTGATGAGACTGACGGAAATTTCGAAATATTACGGTATAGAGAAGTCGTTCGTCCACTGCTTTATGGACGGTCGCGACACCGATCCCAGAAGTGGAAAGGGTTTTATCTGCGCGCTCGAAAATCACCTGGAAACTGCCGGAGGGAAAATAGCCTCCATCATTGGCCGCTACTACGCTATGGACCGTGACAGGCGCTGGGAACGCGTGAAGGAAGCCTGCGATTTGCTGGTCAAAGGCATTGGCAAGCCATCGGAGTGTATGGTCGCGGCGATGGAAGAATCGTATGCCGACGGAGTCACGGATGAGTTTGTCAAGCCCATTGTACATACGGAAAACGGCAAGCCCGTGGCCGTTATTGAAGAGGATGACGTCGTGATTTTCTTTAACTTCCGCAACGACCGGGCCAAGGAACTGACCTTCGTGCTGACGCAGCAGGACATGCCGGAGGCCGGCATGCAGACCGTACCGGGCCTGCAATACTTCACCATGACGCCCTACGACGCCACGTTCAAGGGATTGCACGTCCTGTTCGACAAGGATAATGTGGATAATACGATTGGCGAGTATTTGTCGGCACAGGGGAAAAGGCAGCTGCATATCGCCGAAACGGAAAAATACGCCCATGTGACGTTTTTCTTCAATGGCGGACGTGAAGCTCCTTTTGACGGCGAAGACCGTATCCTGGTTCCCTCGCCCAAGGTAGCAACCTACGATCTGAAACCCGAAATGAGCGCTTATGAAGTGAAAGACAAACTGGTGGAAGCCATCCGGACGCAGCAATACGATTTCATCGTCTGCAACTATGCCAACGGCGACATGGTCGGCCACACCGGCGTGTATGCCGCCATCGGGAAAGCTGTGATTGCGGTGGACGCCTGTCTGCACGAAACGGTAGAAGCGGCCCGTGCAAATGGCTATGAGGTCATCATCATTGCCGATCACGGAAATGCCGACCATGCCCTGAACGAAGACGGTTCGCCCAACACGGCGCATTCGCTCAATCCGGTACCGTTCGTCTACGTAACAGATAATAAAAAAGCAAAAGTATTCGATGGCATACTGGCGGATGTGGCTCCTTCGCTGCTGACCATACTGGGTCTGCCCCAGCCAAAGGAGATGACGGGACGCAGCCTGATTCAGGCGTGAAGCGACAATTACCGAACTTTTTCACTGCCCCGACTTGCTTCAAATAGGCGATACACTGATCAGTCTGGAACTGATCGAAAGTTTTTTCTGCTGTGACCCAGTACAGTGCAGAGGCATGTGCTGCATCGAAGGCGAAGCCGGGGCGCCCCTGGAGAAAACGGAGTTTGACCGTTTACGCAATTTGCTGCCCATGCTCTGGGACGACCTCTCGCCCCGGGCGCAGGAAGTCATTCGCCGGCAGGGGATTGGTTATATTGATCGGGACGGTGAGATTGTCACATCAATTGTCGATGGCAAAGATTGTGTTTTTACCTGTTACGATGCCGGCGGCGTCTGTCGTTGTGCCATTGAGAAGGCTTGCCGCGAAAAACGCATTGATTTCCTCAAGCCGCTCTCCTGTCATCTTTATCCGGTGCGCGTGACGCGATACCGGACCTTTTTGGCGGTTAACTGTCATCGGTGGGAAATATGCCGTAGCGCAGAACAGTGCGGTACACAAAAACGCCTTCCGGTTTACCGTTTTCTGAGCGAACCGCTCATTCGCAGGTTCGGACAGGACTGGTACAACGAACTGGATTTCTGCGCCCGGGAATACCTCCGGCAAAAGCTAGGGCATTGAGGCTGGCAGTCGACAGGTAAAATTGTCCTCTGGCAGCGACGCTCCGTTATAAAACAATACAATACACAAATCAGAGAGGTAATGTCCATGATTTTTGATATAGAATTTTATATGTTTGACGTGTTTGCAAATTGAGTCCATAGAACTCATACACCATCCGAAAACAAGTGTTCCGTTATTCTTCTATCCGCCGGTATACGAAATTTACAGGATAATAAGGTAATGCAGGGACAAGTCCGGTAACATACCATATAGTAAATTCGTTCCCGCCCTCCGAAAACAGATACGTATAAATAAATATGCTTAGATTTTCGACAGGTTCTCCTCCAATAGAATAACCACTATATAAATACGTCGAATCAATGTGATACCAAACGGTTTGCGATGTTTGAAGCCCGTCGCCGTTCACGGTAAAATCAAGTACCTTGTCCGACTCTTCATAGTGCATTTCTTCCTCATTATCGGCACTCCAGGCAATTTGCCTCCATTTGCCGACAAGTTTGTCGCGCAGGGCGGGATCCGAATGGAGTGACGACCACAGATCCGTGCCACCCCTCTTTGCGTGACAAAGAGGATCTTTACATTCAAAAGGATTCTCTACTTCCGGTTCTTCCGTTTCCGGTTCGGGTACCGGCGGCAGATCCTCCGCCTGACTGCATCCCGCCAGCCACAGGCCCGCTGCCAGGACAAGTATAAAAACATTCTTATTTATCTTCATTTGTTATTTGATTTGATTGGTCAAAGATAGAAGTTTAATTCTATATTTAAGCATGTTAGGTACACGAAAGCCTCGAATATTATGCTTT
>JAIRXI010000373.1 GCA_031268395.1 Tannerella sp.
AAATCAGCAGGTCGGCGCCGTTCAGCGCCATCAGCCGCGCAGCTTCGGGGTACCACTGATCCCAGCAAATCAGTATGCCCAGCCGCCCGGCCGAGGTCGAAACCGGCGTGAATCCCAGATCGCCGGGCGTAAAGTAGAATTTTTCGTAATACGCCGGGTCATCGGGGATGTGCATCTTGCGGTATCTTCCCGCGATCTGCCAGTCTTTTTCAAGCACGACAGCGGTATTGTGATACAGTCCCGGCGCACGTTTTTCAAACAGGGACAGCACCAGTACCACGCCCAGGGAGTTCGCCAGTGCGCCGAACCGCTCCGTCGAAGGACCGGGAACCGGCTCGGCCAGGTCGAACTGCGCCGGATCTTCCGTCTGACAGAAATAAAGGCTGTTATGCAGTTCCGGAAGAACAATCACCTGCGCCCCCTGCCGTGCGCAGGCGCGAATACGTTCTTCCAGTCCGGCGATGTTCGTCTCCCTGTCGGCGACGTTTCGCTGTTGAATCAGTCCAGTTCTCATCATTGAAATATTTATCATTAACCGTCAGTCCGGATTACGCCTTCCGGATATTGCATGGCCGCGCAATGCAGCGATCCGTGCTGCCGGATCAGCGGCAGACAGTCGATACCGGCGATCTCCCTGTCTGGAAACGCCGTCTGGAGCGCTGCCCTGGCAAGGTCATCCTTTTCGCTCCGGTAACAGGGCATCAGTACGGCGTCATTAATGATCAGGAAATTGGCATACGTGGCCGGCAGGCGTTCGCCATTCTCTGTCACCCTGTCCGCCATCGGCAGCGGAATCAGCCGGTAAGGCTGCCCTGCAAGCGTGCGGAAAGCCTTCAGCTCTTCCTCCATCGCCTGCAATTCGGAAAAATGACTGTCTTCCGCATCAGAACACTGCACATAGGCAATCGTCTGCCCGTCGCAAAACCGCGCCAGCGTATCGACGTGGCTGTCCGTATCGTCGCCGGCCAGATGACCGTTTTCCAGCCAGAGGATACGTTCCAGTCCGAAAAAATCCTTGAGACAACGCGCTACCTGTTCCCGATTCAAGTATTCGTTGCGATTGGCGGAACCGAGACATTCGACGGTGGCCAGCAACGTCCCGCACCCGTCCGATTCGATGCTGCCGCCTTCCAGAACAAACGGTTGCATGTTGACAGTCCTCACCTCCTTCGCAAAGGTCCCGCTCCGGGACAGGCGGCGTGTAATCAGGTTGTCATGGCAGGCGGCGAACTTCATGCCCCATCCGTTGAAGACAAAGTCATATACCACCGGCACGCCGTCTTCAAAGACGCATATCCCTCCATGGTCGCGTGCCCAGGTGTCGTTTGTTTCCATCTCGCGAAAAATCAGCTGACGGTCGTCCGCCATCCCGCCTAATTGACGCCGTACCTCCGCCCCGTCCGGACAGACGATCAGCAGTTTCTCCCGTTTTATCACTTCTTTGGCCATTGCGACAAAGCAGGGAATCACTTCTTCCAGCATCGCTCCCCAGTCGGTGTCCCTGTGGGGCCACGTCAACTGCACGGCGCTTTGCGGATGCCATTCAGCCGGAAATACGATTTGCCTCACGGGTAATATCTGAAATGTTTATCCGGGTTACTGGACTGCTTTCAGGCTCATGTCGAGGCTTTTCACCGAATGAGTAAGGGCGCCGGCGGAAATGTAGTCCACGCCGCAGTCGGCGTAGTTGCGAAGTGTGTCGAAGGTGATACCGCCCGACGATTCGATTTCGCAACGTCCGGCAATGCGGCGGACGGCCTCGCACGTATCGGCGATATTGAAGTTGTCCAACATGATCCGGTCGATGCCGCCGGTACGCAAAACTTCGTCCAGTTCATCGAAATTACGCACTTCAATTTCGATTTTCAGGCCTTTTCCTTTTTCCTTCAGATAGCTCCGGGCACGGGTAATGGCCTGTTCGATGCCGCCGGCAAAATCCACGTGATTATCTTTCAGGAGGATCATGTCAAACAGTCCGATGCGGTGATTCCCACCCCCGCCGATGCGCACGGCTTCTTTCTCCATGATACGCATGCCGGGCGTGGTTTTGCGCGTGTCGAGCACTTGGGTATGCGTACCTTCGAGTTGCTTTGCATAGCGGTGCGCCGTCGTGGCGATCCCGCTCATGCGCTGCATCGTGTTCAGCACCAGCCGCTCGGTTTGTAACAGCGACTGTACACGCCCTTCGACCGTAAAGGCGATGTCGCCTGCCTTGACCTCCGTCCCGTCGGGGAGGAAAATGGCCATTTGCAGTTCCGGATCGAAATATCGGACAATCCGCTGTGCCATGTCTACGCCGGCCAGTATGCCGTCTTCCTTAACGAGCAGCCGGTTTTTCCCCCTTGCCGACGGGGGGATACAGCTAAGCGTCGTATGGTCACCGTCGCCGATGTCTTCGGCGAATGCGAGACGGATGAGTTCGTCAGTCAGTTGTTCGGGTGTATTCATTCGATGCGGATGGATTGGATGATGACTTTGTCTGCCCTTGTCTGATAGGTGATGTTCACACGAAAATCCCCTTTTTCGGTTGTCAGCTTGCCTACGATAAAGCCGGACTCTTTTTTGTCGGCATGGTGTGCCACCGTGAATCCGGAGACTTTGCCCGCTTCGAAAAAGCGGGTTAGCAGGTCGACGGCTTCCTGACCGTTTACTTTGCGGGCGGCTTCGGGCAAAGCCATATCCACTTCGGTATCCATGCAGGTGGCCAGCAAGGCGGCATTGCCGGATTTGAAGGCGTCGGCTATTGCTTGAATATCGGCGGCCTGTATACTCAAAACAGAGAGTATGAATGCGAACGTAAATACCATTTTTTTCATCGCTGTTTCTTCCTTTCCTATTTGATAATAAGGACAAAGATATACGTTTTTCGGCAATCTGATGGCAAAACGAAAAACATAATGTATATTTGTGCTGTTTTTTCGTGAAATGGAAGATGAAGATAGCGCTGTTGATGACAGGGAAAACGGATGCGTCCTACTGGAAGGATGCGCTGCAGGAATACCGGAAACGGCTGGAACATTATGTTCCGTTCGAGGTAGAAGTGATTCCCGGCGTGAAACATGTGAAAAACGGTTCGGAAACGCAGCAGAAGGAACGGGAAGGCGAATTGATTTTAAATGCGCTGCAAACGGGTGATGTCTGTGTATTGCTGGACGAAAAAGGAACGGAATATACGTCGGTACAGTTTGCCATGTATCTGGAAAGGAAAATGCACATGGCTGCGAAACGGCTGGTGTTCGTGATCGGCGGGCCTTACGGATTCAGCGAGGCGGTCTACCGGATAGCATCGGAGCGGATTTCGCTGAGCAGAATGACGTTTTCGCATCAGATGATCCGCCCAGTGTTTGCCGAACAGCTTTACCGGGCGATGACGATCCTGCGAAACGAACCGTATCATCACCTATAGTAGAACATATAATTTAAGAAAGTTATGAGGACAAACTGTCGGAAACTGTTGTTGCTGTTGTGCAGCGGATGGTGGCTCGCTGCACTCTTGTCATGCAGCGAAGAGAGAATTATTATCATATATGCACCGGAAATGGATGCGGGGGAGACGGTTTCGACTACTGTGCAAAAAGTCAACCAGTTCATTGCAGAATATGTAGAAGAACTTTACTTGTGGACTTCATCTGTCGACTGGACGAAGGTCAAACCTGCAGATGAGCCTGATTCATTTGATTTTTTCGATAAACTGGTTTACTCCGCCGATAGATGGTCCATGCTGACAGACGATTTGCACGGATTGTCGAATGAATTTGAAGGCGTGTCCACCACATTCGGGCATATCCTGATATTCGGCCGTTTTTCCGATTCGAATCATCTGTTTGCCATTGTGCTGTATGTCTATCCGGATACGCCGGCGGAGGAAGCCGGCGTGAAACGGGGAGATATTTTCCTCACGATCAACGGAGATAACATTACGGAGGAGAATTACGGAGATCTGTATTATGCGTCGTCGCTGGTCGTGGGACGAGGTATCCTGACCGATGAGGGAATTGCTCCTGACGACCGGACGTTTTCCATGAAAGCCGAAACCCTGTACGAAAACCCGATTGTGAAAGATACGGTGATCGTGAAAGGCGCGCACAAAATCGGATACCTCTGTTATACGGATTATACGATGGCGTCGGAAAACGCGCTGATAGCGCTTTTCTCCGGATACAAATCGCAAGGGGTTACGGATGTGGTGCTTGACCTGCGATACAACGGCGGCGGGTTCGCACGGACTTCCGTGCTGTTGAGCAGCATTCTTGCGCCGGAGGCGGTGGTAAAAAGGAAAGATGTATTCTTGACTCAGGTAAGGAATGATGCCTGGATGGCCTATCTGAAAGAGGAAAAGATGGATGTCAACGACTATTTCACGGATACGCTTTCGGTGAATATGGATTTAAAGCGGATATTTGTCCTGACGACTGAAAATACAGCCTCCGCCTCCGAATCGACCCTCGTCGGGCTGGATCCATATATGGACGTAGTCCGGATCGGCACTGCGACGCATGGAAAATATTACGGCGGCGGACTGTTTTCGGACGAAGAAAACAGGGATATCGCTAACTGGGGCATGTACCTGATGATATATCGCTTCGACAATCAGAACGGTATCACTGCATCTGCAGGCGGATTAACGCCGGATATCGAAGTGGAGGAAGATTATTTTCCATTGTATCCCTTCGGCGACGAACGTGATCCACTGCTGGGCGCGGCGCTGGAAGTGATTACGGGACAGCCGGCCCGGACTCGTTCAGACAAGTTGCCGCATCCGTATACGGTCTTGCAGACGGAGCGTCGCGGCGCGCTGGTCGGAAAAATGATTCAACAAAATCAATGACAACGACAGGTGCAAAATCACAAAAAGTTTCTCAAATAATCACTCCTTTTGCAGGAATTTCTTTTGTTCACGAAGTATAAAGTAAAAAAGAAAATGAAGCAACAGGGGGAATCACCGGAAAGTCAGGTAATATACTACACACGGCTATAAATTGAGTTATCATACAATTGAAAATTGAGTGATAAATGTGTATCCAATTCCCTTTTGTTTTCTTTATTTTTAGTTTTCATCAGAGAACGGTTTATTG
>JAIRXI010000393.1 GCA_031268395.1 Tannerella sp.
TTACAAGACAAGAGAAATCATTCGACCGGGAAGAACTGTTAAGCGAAAACCTAAAACAAAGAGACAGTATTATATGAATTACAAACGATTATGATTATTGCTTAACTAAACGACATTGATTTTTAATTCTTAATTCCCAACAGTGAAGCGTTTGATTTCGCCGGTTATGGCAATCTGCGGATGCCTGACTACTGCGCGGTATTCATATTCCACGCCCTTTGTCAGGCCGGGCGCTTCCACGCTGTATTCGCCGGCGGCGGCGATTTCGACAAACGACGATTCTTCCCAGCCGGCGCTGTACAGGTTTTCAACAAATCCCGCATACGGACGGAACTGGAATCCGGCGCGCAGGCGGTTACTGTCGCCCGTTGCGGCTAACCGTCCGGTCATCGTCACCTTTCCGTTTTTGCTCGCGGCCGATACGGTAACGATTTGCGGCGGGTCAAGCGCAGGCTCCACGTTCTCGAGTTTGATGACGACGGGATTCGGCCATTTGCTGTTGTTGTAGATGCGCTGCGCCCGGACGCACGACACTTTCAGCCCCTCCGGCGTCTGTTCCACGCGCGTGTCGGGAACCGTGCTGCTGTATTCCACCACCTGGTCGTTCTGTCCCAGGACGCTGCCTCTTGTGCGGGCGGTGGCTTTCACCGAACGGAGCACAAACTCTTTCCGCGTCCCCTTCGCCCAGTCGGGAATGCCGGTCACATAGACATAAACATCCCGCCCGTCCTTTGAACGCGAGAACCACAGATTCTCCTCGTTCGTGACCGTCCAGGGATGCACGCCGTAGATGCTCTCGCGGTTGATGAACATCCAGGCGGCGATTTCGCGCATGCGTTCCTCCTGTTCCTTCGGGATGTAGCCGTCCGGATGAGGGCCGATGTTCAGGAGGAAATTGCCCCCTTTGGCGCGCGTTTCTATCAGGATTTCGATCAGGCGCGTTCCCGACTTGAAGTCGTCGTTGGTCGGCTTGTACTGCCACTGCGTCCCCATCGTGATGTTCGATTCCCACAGGACGTCCGACGCCGTTCCGGGAACGGTCTGTTCGGGCGTGTTGACGGCGCCGCGCGTGACGAGCAGATCGGGCTGCAGCTTCCAGCCGGTATATTTGGCCGGATCCTTAGGCTCGCCGTCGATGAAAAGGATGTCGACCTTGCCGTATTCCGTGAACAGTTCCCGGCACTGCGCCTCGATGAAGTCCTCATATTTTCCGACGAACTCCGGCGTGAATTTCATATTCCCGCGATTGATCGGAATCCCGTTGTCGTATAAAAACTTAAAGTCTTCCGGCGAATAATAGAACCCCACGGCCAGTCCCTCCCTGCGCAGGGCGTCCGTCAGTTCCCTCAGGATGTCCCGCCGGAACGGAGTGTTCATGATGCCGAAATCCGTCGTTTTCGTATCCCACATGCAGAAGCCGGAATGATGTTTGGTCGTGAAGACGACATACTTCACGCCCATCACTTTCGCCAGTCGCGCCCACTCGGCGGCATTGAACCTGTCCGGGACGAACGTCTGCGGCAGTTCCTCGAAATAGCGGCGGCAATAGTCGTCGGAAGCGCCGGCCAGCGAATGGCTGATGACGATCCCCAGCTGACTGTCGTGCGCCCAGTGGATAAAAAGCCCGAACCCCAGGTCGCGAAGCCATTCTTCGCGTTCGGGCCGGTTGAGATTGAACCCCGCCCTGTTATCGTCCTCTTCAACGCGCTGCGCCTGCGACACAGACGGGAGGATACCAAGAATGAACGACAGAATACCGATTGATAAATGTTTGTTTTTCATAAGATGCAATGTTTTTTTGTGCAAATATACATAATTTGTTTGATTCTGTCCGCCTGCACAAAAACTCCGGACAACTGCACGGGATTCCCATGCAACTGTCCGGAGTTGACGTGCGGCGGCTTTCTACTTCCACATCGGATTTTGTTCGATTACGCCGTCCAGATTGCTGTCGATAACCGACTGCGGGATGGGCAGCAGCCAGTCCTGCGCCAGCGTGCCCGTCCATAGAGGCACCTCCAGGTCTGCGATGGCATGTCCGTATTTCGTAATCCGGTCATTGGGAATATTCCCGCCCATGCGCAGCAGCGTGTTCCAGCGGCGTTCCTCGCCGTACAGTTCACGAATCCGCTCATCCAGGATGTAATCGACGGTCACATCCGCTTCCGCAACCGGCGGCGCCTGGGCGCGTCCCCTGACTTCGTTGATATCGGCGGCCGCTCCGGCCTTGTCGCCTTTCTTCAGCCGGGCTTCCGCACGCAGGAGGTACGTCTCGGCCAGGCGGGCATAATAGAAATCGGTGAAGAGGTACGTCCGGTTGTTTTTGCCCGACGAAAGCCCCTCGTATCCCCAGTCGTCAATGGGGGCCAGTTTGGTGTATTGCGGCCAGAATTGATCCGCCGTGGTTTCCGTACAGTAAACCCATACGGTTTCTTCCGTGATTTCGACGCCATACATGGAATGATTCGGATCCAAAACCTTGAAATTACGGCGGATATTAAGGGAATTGTTCCGGATATCATCGCCGCAATTCACCCAGATGCCTTTCCTCGCATGGTTAGTAGGCCGGGCAAGATTCACTCCGCGTCCGCCGATGTAAGCGGAATTGATCACCTGGGCGCCCCATTTGTCATTTCCGGTCAGTCCCCCGCCGTTCCAGGGGCTGCCGCCGGCGCCCGGTTCCAGATATTCCGCTTTCCAGAGGATATCACGAATGGCATGAGAGAACAGGCGCGGGAAATTGTTGCAATTGCCATGGTCGCCGTACATGTCAAAGGAAGCGTAATCGTTCTGGTCTACCCAGAGGGATTCCGTGTTGCCTTCCTCATAGTCCAGGTTGCCGCGCTGGAAGAGGTCAAAATAGACGTCTCCGTCCGGATAGTAAGCCGGAATATCATTGAATACATCCGTGGAGGACGAGTTCGCCCGCGAGCCGAAGCGCGCTTTCATCAGGGAATGGTATTTCATCACTTCGCCGGCTGCCGCAATCGCCTTGTCCAGCGTTGCCGCATCGTTGTTGCGAACGGTCGCCAGCGCCAGGTAACATTCGGCCAGATAGTGCCAGACCGCCCCCTTGCCCACGCGCCCGGGTTCCGCATGTTCGGGCAGGACGGCGGCGGCCGCTTCCATTTCGCCGATGGCATAGAGATAGGTATCTTCGCGCGAGGCGCGTCCGAAATCAAATTTGGGCGTTTCGGAAAAGGTTTCGACAATCGGCACGCCGCCATACAGTTCCGCCAGGTTCATGTGGCAGAAACCGCGGAAAAACCGCGCCTGTGCGATGGCCTGCGTCTTGTCGTCCTCACTGCTCCAGCTGACCGGCTCGGCGCCGAGCAGCGTCAGGTTGGCCTGCGCTATCAGCTGGTAAAAGTTACGGAACGTATAGTTCGGGAAATTATACGTGGTGCTCCAGTTTGAGAAAATGGTGAGACTGTTGTTGTTTCGGGGATTCAGGTCGCACATGTCGGTACCCAGTCCCTGCAGCCAGTTCTGACTGTCGCCCGCAGTGAAAAGCGTCTTTTTATACTTGTAATACAACTCCGTAATACAGTCGTTTACCTGCGACGATACGGTGAACGCATTGGAATAGGTATACGACGTTTCCGTATTTTCCCGGAGGAAATCATCATCATTGCACGCCTGCAGAATGAACATGCAGGACATCGCCATCATTATAATATATGTTTTCATACGTTTTATTCTTTAGAATGATTAAAATGAAAGGTTCATGCCCAGCGAGAATGTCCGCTGCAGCGGATAGACATTGTCCGCCAGAAAAGTCCGGTACTTCAGTCTTTTTTCGGGGTCGCCTCCCTTCCATCCGGTGATGGTGAAAAGGTTTTTGGCCGCCAGATAAATCTGCAGGTTGTGAACGCCCAGACTCTTCAGTTTCTGCTGGCGGAAAACATACGACAGGTTCATATCCTGCAGCCGCACATATCCGTAAGGCATCACCGGATTGTAATT
>JAIRXI010000386.1 GCA_031268395.1 Tannerella sp.
CACCCCTTTGCACCATTCGCGTTTGATGGTTACTCCAGTTTTTAAGCACAGAAACATGTGTTTCCCGTTCCAGTTTTTGCGGATAACCGGACGTTCCATCGCCTGCGTGACGGAGAACAGTGAGATTATGGATACATTAGGCATACATCGCGCACGGAAAGACGACAGGCTGTCAGTATTCGATCTCTTTGACGCCACAGGAATAGTTGAAGACCTGAAAGATGTTGAGCAAAACATCCTGCATAACGGAAAACGGATACAACGAACAAGCAAGTTAAAACGGAATATGACAACCGGTTGGACATGGAACCGGGACGCAACGTATAGGATAGAATCCGACAGAGAGAAAGAAGCGTTTACCGATTTAACGACACTCCGGGCTTTTGCTAAAGACGAAATCCTGTTGTTCCTGAAATGACCGGATTTGAAGTCCTGGATATAATTGACGAAACGAAAGCAATGCTCCCAATATGCACGATGAAGAATGGGTCATTGATATTTTGGAAAAAGTTTATGACAAAAATAATCGCACAAAACACAGAAATAGCAGTGTCACAGGATATGGGTCAATAAAAATATTTCAATACTTTGTCGCCTGAAAAAAATCACTTATTTTTGTGAGGTGAATATCAAACAATAAATTTTTCAGAAGATGAAAATACTAAAAAACTCCGGACACATCACTTTATTTGAAGAAAAATGAAAACAATTATTACTATTCTTCGGATGGCCATCGGATGGCATTTCCTGTATGAAGGAGCCGTCAAAATATTTGCCGACTGGAGCTCCGCCGACTACCTGAACAATACGCATGGCTTTCTGGCGGATTTTTTCCAGTGGCTGACCGTTTCTCCCGTCAGGCTGGAGGCAGTGGATTTCCTGAACATTGTCGGGCTGATTCTTGTCGGACTGTCTCTGTTTTTCGGGTTGTGGAGCCGCCAGTCTTCCGTTTGCGGTGCCCTGATGCTTGCACTGTATTACTTTGCCTGTCCGCCGTTTGGTATCTCTCTGGTACTAGACGCTCATGAAGGCAGCGTGTTTGTGGTCGACAAACTGCTCGTGGAAACGGTTGCACTTGTGTTGCTTGCGTTCAGCAGGGAACAGGGATACGGATTGGATGCCCTTGTCCGGAAGCGAAAAAAACGGCGCACGGACGACTGTCTCCCGGAAGAAGTCGAACTGCACAGACCGAACACGCGCCGTGAAGCGCTGAAAAACCTGGTATCCTTTCCGCTGTTGGGCGGACTGGGGTGGGGTGCCTGGCGGACGGCCAAAGCGTATGGCATGGATGTAATGTCGGGTGCAACCGTTCAAGTCAACCGGATCGCCTTGCGCGAACTGAAAGGCGAACTTCCGAAGGGCAGACTCGGTGAAGATCAGCTTAGCCGCCTGATTTTGGGCGGCAACCTGATCGGCGGCTGGGCACATGCGCGCGATCTGATTTATGCCGGTTCGCTTTTCAAGGCGTACAATACCGAGAAAAAAATCTATGAAACGCTGATGCTGTGCGAACAGGCGGGAATCAACTGCATCAACATCGGTTTTCCGACTATACAAGTGATCGCCAAATACAAAAAACTGACCGGCAGCAAGATCAAGGTGATTACGCAGGTGGGTATCAGGGAAAAAAGCGAAGACATCTATGAGGATGTTACGGTTGCCACGGACAACGGAATGGATATTATCCAGTTGCAGGGAAATTGGTGCGACTGGTTGGCGCGCGACGGCCGGCTGGAAGTTATCCGCGGATTAATGGAACGTATCCGTGGTCACGGCTTGGTGGCCGGCATGGGGGCGCATACGGTTGATTCGCTTATTATCTGCGAAGAAAACGGGATTGTGCCCGATTACTACATGAAGACAATGCACCATGACAATTACTGGTCAGCTCATCCGCGCGAAAACCGCCGCCCCTTTGAGGTGGACAGCGAGCGAAGCAAAGATCATAACATGTTTCACGACAATTGTTTTTGCCCGTTTCCAGACCGTACGGTCGAATTTGTCAACCGTGTCAAAGTGCCTGTCATGGGCTTCAAGGTGCTTGCCGCCGGTGCGATCCATCCCGCCGACGGCTTCAAATGGGCGTTCGAGAACGGCGCGGATTTCATCTGTGTCGGCATGTTTGATTTCCAGGTCGTGGACGACGTGAATATCTGCATCGAAACGCTTCAAAAACTGGAAAACAGAAAACGGGGCTGGTATTCCTGACCGCGTCATCATGCGGACGGGAATGAATTTGCTTCGCACAAGGCAAAAAGCGAGAGGGAGGGGCATGTCAAAACACGCAGGAGACGCGTATTTTGAAAATTTGCACAGATATGGAAGAATAAAACATCATGCATGGACGTGCCGGAATGAATAAAATTTGCGAGCTTCCATTCTGCCTGCGTTATCTGTGTGCATTTGACATACCTGCCTGCATCTCGCCATTGTACGCTGGCGCGTTGCGGGCGCTATTTTCCCTTTTTCTCCGTCAGCTTCTTGAAATTACACGGCAATTCACCCATTGATGTACCGGCCGAACCCTTGACCACTCCTTTTTCTTCCCGGATGGTCACTTTCACGTATTCGCCGCCCACGTAAAGGCTGGCAGACAATTTGCCGTCCTTTTCGGTAAATTTCTGTTCCCTGATATTGACATCTTCTCCCTTGACGTCGATAACGACCGTCCCATCCTTAAGCTTTATATCAAGGGTATAATTCCGATATCCCTGAGGTGCGTCGGGAACAGTGACTTCCCATTGGCCTTTCACTTTGCTGCCGATATCGTTTGCGGCTCCGGCGTCAACCGCCGACATACACAGCAGGCATAACCCCGCCAACATTGCATAAACTGTTTTCATACGATAAAACTGTTACATTAATAAATTTTTATTTCAACCAATCACACCGCCTGTCCGACGGCACAATCCTTTTTATAAACGTTCGGGAAATGGTTTTATTTTATCCCAACATGTCCATTAGACACTTCCTCCGTCGTGTCCGGGAGGCCCTGCCGGTAAAAAATGGCCCGCAACACACGATGGCCCGGGACGGCCTACGGGTTGACGGGCAGATGTTCCATTTGCTGCCGGCAGGCAGTCTTTTCTTCCGGACACGACAAGAGAAGCGTCTATTTTTCTTAAAACGCTCATTTTAAGGACAAAATCAGATTTTACGGGGCAAATTTCCCTATGGAAATCGGTAATTTCCCCATAGTAATTGAGCATTTCCCTATAGTAATTGGGAATTTCCATGCAGGAATTCCCGATTTCCATAGGGGAATTGGCAATTTCCATTAGGGAATTGGTAATTTCCATGCAGGAATTGATAATTTCCCATTAGGGAATTGGCAATTTCCATTAGGGAATTGGGAATTTCCCTATGGAAATCGGGGATTTTCCGGCTGTATGCGGACTTGATTAGACGCTTCTCGTGTCGTGTCCGGAAGAGAAGACTGCCGGCAGGCAGCAAACGGAATACGGTAAATCGTTTTTGGGGTCAAGACAGCGTGCCATAGCTGTCAACTGTATGTGCCGCAAAGATATGTCTTTGCCGCATTTCCGCCAAAACCGTCTGCATATTCCGGCAATCAGGAAAACGTATTGCCGATCTTTGCGGATGCGGTGAAGCAATCCGGCAAACCTGTTCCTGTCCATGCATAAAGTATAATTTTCCATTCTCCATTTTTTTAGTACTTTTGCTGCCAACATTTAATTACAATAACTGAGGTATATGAAGAAAACAATTGCAGCTATTTTGGGGATATGCCTGTGCTTGTCCTGCCGGTCAGAGAAAGATGGTGGGATAACATTGGCGGTGCAGGCCGGCGCGTTTGACCGGCAGGACTGTGTGGTCTCGGTCGGGATTCCGGAAGGAAAAGGAGTTTCGGACTGGGAATTGATCGAACGGAAAGGATGGAAAAACGTAAAAGTCCCTTCCCAGACCGTGAAAGCAGAGGGCAAAACCATCCTCTACTGGATACTGGCCGGCCACACGAAAGCCGGCGACATCCGGACATTCGTGGCCAGGCCGGCAGAGAGACAGCCGGCGCAGAATGCCATGGAAGTGGAAGATACACGGAAATCCCTGATCCTGAAAAAAGACGGGAAACCCGTCCTGCAATACAATTATACGTGCGTGGAGCCGCCGGCAGGGGTGGACACCATTTTCAGACGCAGCGGATTCATTCATCCGGCCTACTCCCCTGCGGGAAATGTACTGACGAACATCCATCCGAAAGACCACTATCATCATTTCGGGATATGGAATCCCTGGACACATGTCGTGTACGACGGCAAGCTCCATGATTTGTGGAATCTGGGCGAACGGCAGGGGACGGTACGCGCCGGAGCCATCAGGGGCACAGCACAGGGAAGCGTTTTCTGCGGTTACGATGCGGCGCTGGATCACGTGATTTTTACGCCGGAAGGCGAAAAAACAATCATGGAAGAATGCTGGAAAGTGAAAACATGGAACCTCCCCGACGTTTTCCTCTGGGATTTCGAATCGCACCTGTCCCCCTCCACCCCTCTTCCCCTCCTGCTGGAAGCTTACCGCTATGCCGGTTTCAGTTGTCGGGCGACGCCGGAATGGACAGGGGAGAACTGCGTAATGCTTACTTCCGAAGGAAAAACCCGGCAGGAGATCGACGGCACCACTGCCCGCTGGATATGTATGACCGGAGACACGCAAACCGGACGTTCGGGACTGCTCTTCATGAGTCACCCGCAAAACTACAATACCCCCGAACCCCTGCGTATCTGGGACGAACAGGCCAATGCCGGACGGGGAGACGCCTTTATCAACTTCGCCCCCACCAAAAACAAAAACTGGGAACTGGAACCCGGCAGGCACTATCTGTTGCGTTACAGGGTGCTGTCATACGAAGGCGAAATGACCTCCGCAACTGCCGACCGCTTCTGGAATGATTTTGCACATCCCCCGGCAGTCGAAACCGAACAGTAATAACGTTTTTAATAAAAGGAATCTATGAAAAAAAGTATCTTTATCGCACTGCTTGCATGCAGTTGCGGCATGTTGAAAGCCGGCAATCCGGAGATCTCGGCCGTCAGGACAGGCAGCCGGATCGATGTAACCGTCAGCGGCAATTTTTTTACGAGTTACCATTTCCCGGAAGACGAAAAGTATCCGTTCTTCTTCCCGGTCAACGGGCCGGTATCGGGCGGCAGCATGACGTCGATGCGCAACGGGATCTGGCCGCATCACACGTCGCTCTTCTTCGGATGCGACCTCGTGAATGGCGGCAACTACTGGCAGGAAGGGCTGGAACGGGGACGCATCATTTCCATCGGCGCCCGCATTACGGAAACCGGGGGCGAACGCGCAGTCATCGAAGACGAATGTATCTGGAAGCGTCCCGATGCGGAAGCGCCCATCCTCGACCGGAGGAAAATCACCGTCACGGCGCCCTCCGCCACGCTGTACCAGCTGGATTTCGACATCGAAATGGAAATGCTGACGGATGTAACCATTCTGAAAACGAATCACTCGCTGTTCAGCGCGCGAGTCGCTCCGGACATCTCCGTCGCACAGGGCGGAACGATGGTGAACGCCGAAGGCCTGGAAGGCGAAAAAGCTACATTCGGCGCCGCTTCTCCATGGATCGACTGCCACGGGGCGCGGAAGACCGGCATCGAAGGCATTGCCATCCTGCAACACCCGTCCAACCCCTGGTTTCCGTCACCCTGGTTCACCCGCGACTACGGTTTCATTTCCCCCACCCCCATGTACTGGCCTGCGGACGACCAGGCTACCCGCCTGAAAAAGGGAGAAAAAATAGCGCTTCGCTACCGTGTGCTCGTCCATGCAGGCGACACCCGGCAGGCAGACATTGCCGGAGAATACGAAAAATACAGGGCGAAATGATGAATCTGGACTTGAGAGGGAAAGTGGCCGTCGTGACTGGCGGTGGCGGCGTACTGGGAGGAAGCATTTCGAAAAGCCTGGTGGAAAACGGGGTAAAGGTTGCCGTCCTTGACATAGCAAAGGATGCGCTGGAGAAGAGGGTTAGCGAACTGGAACCGTTTGGCCCGGTGACCGGCATCTCCTGCAACGTGCTGGAGATGGACAGTCTGGAAGCCGCCCGCGAACAGGTGCTGGCGAAGTGGGGCAGCATCGACATCCTGATTAACGCGGCGGGCGGCAACCTGCCGGGAGCAACACTGGCGGAAGACCAGGACGTTTTTGACATGAAAATCGAAGACTTCAACCGTGTGACGGACCTGAATCTGAACGGCACAGTCTATCCCTGTCTCGTATTCGGCAGGGCGATGGCACGAAAAGGCGAAGGCAGTATCCTCAACATCGCCTCCATGGCCTGCTATTCGGCCATCACGCGGGTGCCCGGCTATTCGGTGGCGAAAAACGGCGTGAGCATTTTCACCAAGTGGCTGGCCATGGAAATGGCATTGAAGTTCAGCGAACGGATCCGCGTGAACGCGCTGGCTCCCGGCTTTTTCATCGGCAACCAGAACCGCGCCGTCCTCATCAGCCCCGACGGCTCCTATACGGAACGAAGTCGAAAAATACTGGCGCGTACGCCTATGAAACGCTTCGGCGACATCACGGAACTGAACGGACTGGTACACTTTCTGTGTTCCGGACAGGCAAGCTTTATCACCGGCGCCATCATTCCTGTGGACGGCGGATTCAGTTCATTCAGCGGCGTTTGAGCGATGGCGCTGGAGAAAACCTGGCGGTGGTTCGGGAAGGGCGATTCCGTCCCGCTGGCCTATTTGCGGCAGATGGGAATTGAAGGCGTCGTCACGGCGCTGCATCATATCCCGGCCGGAGAAGTCTGGCCGGTCGAAGAAATCCGTGCCGTCCGGGACGGAATTGCATCCTGCGGGATGCACTGGAGCGTCGTCGAAAGCTTGCCCGTTGCCGAAGGCATCAAGACCCATTCGGCGGACTATCCGCGCCTGGTGGAGAACTATCGCCGCTCACTGCACAATCTGGGCGCGTGCGGGATCGACACGGTGTGCTATAATTTCATGCCCGTACTCGACTGGGCCCGTACCGACCTGCACCACCCGAACGGTCGGGGCGGCGAATCGATGCTGTTTGATTATCCGACGTTTGCCGCTTTCGACATCCACATCCTGCGACGCAGGGATGCGGCGGATGACTACGACCCTGCCGTCCGCCGGAAGGCGCAGGAGATAGCCCGTCGCATGACCGTCGCGCAGCAGGAGGAACTGGCGCATAATATCATTGTCGTTACGCAGGCCTTTATTCACGGATCCGTCGGCGAAGGCGGCGATTACAGGCGGCAGTTCCTGAACTGCCTGGATACTTACAGGCATATCGGGCCGGAGGTTTTGCGGGAACATCTGGCCCGTTTTCTGCAAGACGTCGTTCCGGCGGCTGAAGAAGCGGGCGTCAATCTCTGCATCCATGCCGACGATCCGCCGTTTCCCCTGCTGGGATTGCCGCGTATTGCAAGTACGCTGGACGATTTCCTGCACATCACGGCGCAGTATGATTCGCCGGCCAACGGCATCACCTTCTGTACCGGTTCGCTGTCGACGCGCCCGGATAACGACCTGGCAGCAATGGCACTCGCCTTGGCCTCGCGGATACACTTCGTGCACCTGCGCAACACGATAGCCCTGCCCTGCCGCAGTTTCTGCGAATCCGACCACCTGACGGGAAGCGTTGACATGGTTGCCATCATCGGGATTTTGCTGGAAGAGCAGGCCGCACGAATCCACGCCGGACGCAGGGATGCGCGCATGCCATTCCGCCCTGACCACGGCGTCCGCATACTGGACGATTTCTCGCGGACGGCCAACCCAGGCTATCCTCTTTACGGACGCTTGAAGGGGCTGGCCGAAATCGACGGAATGCAGCAGGCCATCGCGCGGATGACGGGGATGGTTTAGACTCAGGAAGTTCGTTTATCCGAAACCCGGTTTTTTTATCCTGACATGTTCATTAGACGCTTCCCTTGTCGTGTCCGACGGTGAAACTTCCTCCATGGAGATTTTTTGCTCAAGCGGATACGCCCCTTTTTTCTCAACAGGGTTACGGTTTCGTTAAAGGCCTGTCCCGGAAAGGACAGAGGCAGTTTTCATTTTCCAAACACGACAGGGAAAACGTTTAATGGACATTTTGGGTTTATTCTTTCCGCATCCGTGAAAAAGGCGATACGCTTTCCACCTTTCACTTCTTCTAATCGCGGCTCCAAGTCTTCTTCCAAAAACCTGCCTTGCTCGCTTTTTTTTCTTCCGTCAATGCTTTTGCCGGCGGCCAACTTTTAAAACCAAAATAATCAATTCGCTGACATCCGCCGTCCATTACAGTTGATTCCGGTATTTGTCATGGAGCATTTTGCATACCTCCACCGTACGGCCGACCGGCTCAACGGGATAGTTACCGGAAGAAGTTATCCATGCGTAATCAAAACCGTACCAATCAATGACGGGTTCGACGTTCGGGTCTGTCATTTTGCGCAAT
>JAIRXI010000396.1 GCA_031268395.1 Tannerella sp.
CTCTGCGGACTTTCGATCACGTCGTCCGTGACAATCATATTGCGACGTACCGGCAGACAGTGCATAAAATGGGCATCGTCGGTCAGGGCCATCTTCTCCGTATCCACCGTCCAGGCGCGGTCGAGGCTGATCACCTGCCCGTAATGGGGATCGGCAAAGGCGGCCCAGTTCTTGGCGTAGATGAAGTCCGCGCCTTCGAAGGCCCTGCGCTGGTCGTATTCCACGCGGGCCTTGCCGACAAACGACGCGTCCAGTTCGTAGCCTTCGGGATGGGTGATGACCAGTTCATAACCGGACGCATTGATCCATTCCGCAAAGCTGTTTGGCACGGCCTGCGGCAGGGCGCGCGGATGTGGGGCCCACGTCAGTACGATTTTCGGATGTTCCGTTTTTTTGTACTCTTCGATCGTGATCAGGTCGGCAAAGCTCTGCAACGGATGGCGCGTGGCCGCTTCCATGCTGAAAACCGGGCGTCCCGAATAGCGGATAAACTGGTTCAGTATCTTTTCCGTATAATCGTCTTCCCTGCTCTCGAAGCGGGCGAACGAACGGAGGCCGATCACGTCGCAGTAGCATCCCATCACGGGGATGGCTTCCAGCAGGTGTTCCGGCCTGTCGCCATCCATGACGACGCCGCGCTCGGTCTCCAGCCGCCATGCCCCCTGATTCACGTCCAGCACGATCGTGTTCATCCCCAGATTCATGGCTGCCTTCTGCGTGCTCAGGCGCGTGCGCAGGCTGGAGTTGAAAAATATCATCAGCAGCGTTTTGTTTTTTCCCAGTTCGGTGAACCGGAAACGGTCTTTCTTGATTTCCAGCGCCTCGCGGACGGCCTGTTTCAGATCGCCGATGTCCTGTACGCAAGTAAAATGTCTCATGTTTCTTTTATTTCTGTTTTGTTATTAACGGTCTCTTGTCTGTCCCTCGCCCTCGATTACATACTTGTATGTGGTCAGTTCGGGCAGCGCCATCGGTCCGCGGGCATGCAGCTTCTGTGTACTGATGCCGATTTCCGCGCCAAAGCCGAACTGCGCGCCGTCGGAAAAGGCCGTCGAGACATTGGCGTATACGCAGGCGGCGTCCACCTGCCGTTCAAAGATACGGATGGCTTCTGCCGATTCGCTGACGATGCATTCGCTGTGCTTCGAACCGTATCGGGCGATGTGTTCCAGCGCTTCGTCCAGCGATGCAACGGTGCGGATGCTCATCCTGTAGTCCAGAAATTCGGTGCCGAAGCTTTCCGGCGCGGCCGGCAGAAGCAGCGTTTCCGGGTAATGGCCGGACAGGGCGGCGCGGGCCGGTTCGTCGGCGTAAATCTGCACCTCCCTGTCGGCCAGTTTGCCGCAAATGGCGGGCAGGTCTGCCAGCCGTTCCCGGTGGATGATCAGGCAGTCCAGCGCGTTGCAGACGCTTACGCGCCGCGTTTTGGCATTGTGTACGATATTGCCTCCCTTTTCCGTGTCGCCGGCGCTGTCGAAATAGGTATGACAGACGCCGGCGCCCGTCTCGATCACCGGGACACGTGCATGTTCGCGCACATAGTGGATGAGGGCGCTGCTCCCGCGCGGAATGACCAGGTCGACGCTTCCCGCAGCCTGCAACAGGGCGGCCGCAGCTTCGCGACCGGGCGGCAGGAGCGTGCAGACATCCGGGTTCATGCCGTGTTTCTGCAATACGTCCCGGATGATTCCGACCAGTATCCGGTTGGAGTCATACGCATCCGAGCCGCCTTTCAGCAGGCAGGCATTGCCGGACTTCAGGCAGAGCGAAAAGACGTCGAATGTGACATTCGGCCTCGCTTCGTAGATGATGCCGATCACGCCGAACGGGACGACGATCTTTTTCAGTCTCATGCCATTCGGACGTACGGCTTCGCTGCGTATCTCCCCGACGGGCGAAGGCAGCAAGGCCACCTGTTTCATGTCGCCGGCCATCGCTTCGATGCGTTGCTCCGTCAGCTTGAGCCGGTCGTATTTCGGATCCTCCGGCGCCATCCGCGCCAGATCCTTCGCGTTGGCTTCCATCACTTCGCGCTGCCTCGACAGCAGCGTGTCGGCGGCATCGACCAGTACCCGGCCCGTCCGCCCGTCGTCATATTCAAGCAGCGAACGGGAGGCCGTCACCGCCTGTCTAATTAACTGTTCTTCCATATTTTATTTTTATCTGATGGGGTGTTCTGTCTGTCATTTGCCTTCCGGCGCTTTCCCGTTGCCCGTGTCGCTGTCCAGGAGGCACAGGTAGTCGCAGTGAATCATTGGTCGGGCGTTGCGTTTCCCGATCAGGGCGAGCGCTTTTTCACTGTCGTAGCCCGCCCGCCCGACGCCCAGCTGCCGGCCCTCTTCATTCATGATCCGGACAATATCGTCCTTGCGGAAATTTCCCGAAAGGCGCGTGACGCCAACAAACAGGATGCTGGTCGCCTTTGTTCCGTATAAAACTTCTTCCGCGCCTCTGTCTATGTACACGGCGCCTCTGGCAAAGCCTTCCGAATGGGCGATCCATTTTTTGATGCCGCTGGCCGGTTTTTCGGCCGGGCGGAAACGGGTGCAGACCACCTCTCCGCCCGCCGCCAGATCCGGCAGTATGTTTTTTTTCGTTCCATTGGCAATGATCACGCAGATGCCTTCGTCCGCCACTTTCCGCGCGATATGATATTTCGTCAGCATTCCGCCCCGTCCGAAGGCTGATTTCTCCGGCCGGATAAACCCGGAAATGTCTGCTTTTTCGGGGATTTCCCGGATCACGTTGCTCTCCGGCGAGGCGGGGTGGCCGTCGTAGATGCCGTCCACGTTGCTCAGGATAATCAGCGCGTCCATGTTCATCATGGACGCTACCAGCCCCGACAGTTCGTCGTTGTCGGTAAACATCAACTCCGTAACCGAAACCGCGTCGTTTTCGTTCACGATCGGGATAACGCCGTTTTCGAGCATCGTCTCCATGCAGTTCTTCTGGTTCAGGTAATGCGTCCGGCTGCTGAAATTTTCCGTGGAGGTCAGCACCTGTCCGCAAACCAGGTGATGTTTGCGGAAGAGTTCAAAATAGCGGTTGATGAGTTTGGCCTGTCCGACGGCGGAATAAAGCTGACGCGAAGAGACGGCGTCCAGTTTTTTGACCGGCCTGATTTCGCTCCGTCCGGAAGCGACCGCCCCGGAAGAAACCAGCACGACCTCGATACCCCGCGTCCGCAGGGCGGCGATCTGCGCGACCAGGTCCGCGATCCGCTCCACGTCGAGCATACCGTCCCCGCGCGTCAATACGTTGCTGCCGATTTTGATTGCAATCCTTTTCAACTGTTTCACTTTCATTCCGTGCTTTTGAGGCAGCAAAGATACATCTTTTTTTTACCCGTTCGCCAACGCTTCAATTTTTTCCCGGTATGCCGTGGCGCCGGCGGCAATGTGCTGTGCGGCCGTGGGCAGCGAGGCGCCGTAAACGGCAAACGGCGTCTGCCAGATCATCCCGGAATGGTTTGCCAGCAACTGGTAGGGACGCAACAGTTCATCCAGCGTATAACGGTTTCTGCCGCCCGAACGGTAGGCGTCGTATTCGGAGCCGGTCGTGGTGGCCACCATCAGTTTGATGCCTTTCACCTGTTCCGTCAGGCCGATGAACACTTCATCGCACCATTTTTTCAGCAGCGAAGGGGCGCTTGCCCAGTAAAACGGAAATTGAAAAACAACGGATGCCGCTCCGGACAGCAGGCGACTGTATGTCTCCGGCGTAAAGGGCGCCTCGTACAGATTCGTCACGCTCACCCCCGCCACGCCGTTGACCGCCTCTGCCAGCGCCCTGTTGGCCTTTGAATTTCCGAAATCGGGATGCGCCAGCAGGATAACCGTTTTCCTTCCGCCGACGGTGGCCGGCCTTTCGCCGCCCGGATGATTTTCTTCCGGCCGAAAAACCGGCCGGCGGCTCTCTGCCGCTCCCAGACTCCACGCGAGAGCGCCCGAGCCTGCCATACCTAAAAAGTTTCGTCTACTTGTTGTGTTCATTACGTTGATTTTTTTAATTGAACTGATTTATGTGATAAAACATGCGCCTGCCGGACAGATTGCCTTCGTTTCTCCGTTTCGGGAATGTCAGCGCCTTGCGGGGCGATGCCGTTGATTTTTAAATTTCGAGTACCGTACATATAAAGAACCGCTCACTGAATCGCCGGTTACTCAATCCACCTCTTCCTCCTCCTCTTCCATTTCCTCCGTAACGTCCCAGGCGTCGGCCGGTTCGCCGGTTTTCAGGTACTTTTTCAGGCGTTCGGCCAGGCGGATCTGTTCGCTGTCCTGCTGCCACAATTCATCGTCTTTCAGCAGTTCGCATATTTTCAGCAGCGATTCGCAGCCTGCATTGCGGAACCATTCGCATACGTCCTCGTGCTGCAG
>JAIRXI010000407.1 GCA_031268395.1 Tannerella sp.
TTTGCGATGCTGTAATCTCAGCCCAACCCTGACAGGTCTTTGAGACCTGTCAGACCTGTCAGGGTTTCAAAAGCGATTTACAGGCGCCTTTCCGTGCCGCGGGAAGTATAACTTACCGAATAATAATTTCTAAAGAACAAATGTATGAAAAGTAATCGTAGAGAATTTTTGAAGAAACCCCTGTATGAAGGGTTGGTACCGGGCGTACCGGGCAGTTGTGCCGGGATGACGCAGCGTTGTGACAGCGGGACGAAGGGGAAAAAGGCATTCGCCGCATCCGCCGTCAAACGGACGGGAAAAGGAAAAACGGTGATCCTTTGCATTTTTTGCTGGATGATCGGACTTTGTTCCTGCAGCAGGCCGGCGGTTACGGCTGTCGGCATCGAGGGCGAACTGTATGCAAAAAACACGGTGAAAGCAGTTTTTCAGGCTGCGGCGGACGTTGAATGTACGTTTGCCTGGTATGCATCCGAGCGTCCGGACGGGAACTGGAGACTCCTGCAAGGCATCCATACGCCGGAAATCGTGTTACTGACGAGCTACGCCGGGCAATATCTGAAATGTGAAATCACGGCGTCGAGGCAGGGAAAAATATTCCCTGCGGTGAAAATCGTCGGCAAGACGCCGGTAACCGACCGTGGTAACCCGAATACGGACTGGTTCAGGGACGCCGGACTGGGGTTGATGATTCATTTTCTCAAAATCGTCTATACCGACGGCGGTTCGGCAGCGTGGAATGAAATTGTGGATCGTTTTGATGCGGAACTGTTTGCCGTCCAGTGCCGGGATGCCGGCGTACGGTATGTCCTTTGGGCGCTGGGGCAGAACGATGGCTATTACAATTCGCCAAACGGGGCTTACGACCGGATTGTGGGCGTGCAACCCGGCGATCTGTGCAGCCGGCGCGACCTGCCCGCCGACCTGATCAGCGCCTTGAAACCCCACGGTATCCGTCTCATGCTGTACCTGCCCGGCAATCCGCCCATCAGCAACAAGGCCGTGACGGAAAAGTTCCGGTACACGTATGGCAAGGATTCCCCGACGTCGCAATATACGCAGACGCGCTGGGAATCGGTCATCCGCGAATGGTCGCTACGCTACGGAAAAGACCTGTGCGGCTGGTGGTTTGACGGGATGTACCGTGGCGGCATCATCGAAACGCGCGCGGACATGAGCCTTGAGCACAACATCAGTACGCATACGCTGGCGGCCAAGGCGGGCAATCCGCAAAGTATCGTCACGTATAATTACGGCGTAAATGCCATTCAGTCCAATTCCCCCTACGACGATTACAGCGCAGGCGAGGAAAACCACCTGACACAGTTGCCCGAAGGACGGTGGATCGCACCCGGCATCCAGTGGTTTCATTTTACTTATATGGGAAAATGGTGGGGCAGTGCGGGGACAAGGTATTCAACGGACGAATTGACGGCCTGGGCGGAACGCGTATTTGAAAAGGAAGGCGTCGCCTGCTTTGACGTACATGCGTATGCAGACGGGCACATAGATATTCCACAACTGGAACAGTTGAAAGCCATCTCGGAAATACATGAAAAAGTACGAAAAAAACAATGATTCCCGCAAATGGCCCAATTGAAATGCACCGGTATGGGGTGTGCATTTGCAGGAATCGCAAAGATTGATTTACTTTGCAGATGCTGTAATCTTAGCCCAGGCCGGACAGGTTTTCAAAAGTAATAATTATTCTAAAATACAGTATATACGTATGAACCGATTGTTTTATTTTATACTTACCACTGCATTTGTCAGTATCTTACTGAGCGCTTGCAGCGCTGAAGCCGTCCGGAAGGACTGGCTGATCGACAGTCAGTCTTTCCGCTCCGAGGTCAGCGTCTCGCCGGACGGGAAAGACCTGACCCTTTCCAACGGACTGGCCGCAAGGACATTTCGCACGGCGCCCAATCTGGCGACCACAGGCCTGTATCAGCTGTCTGCCGGACAAAACCATCTTCGGGCTGTCCGCCCGGAAGGATGCCTGGTCATTGACGGCGTTAGCTTCAACATCGGCGGCATGGCCGGTCAGCCGGTACAGAATTATCTGCTACCCTCGTGGATAGATGACCTTGCGTCCGACCCCGGCAGTTTTCAATACACGGGTTATTCGGTACAGAGAATACAGAAGCGGTTCGAATGGGCCAGGCGGACGGAATGGATGTCGCAGGATGCCGACTGGCCTCCGCCCGGCATCGAATTGATTTTACATTTTGATGCACCTGAAAAACGGCCGGTCAAGGGCATGAAAGCCCATGTTCATTACGAACTGTACGACGGATTGCCACTGATGTGTAAATGGATCAGTCTCGAAAATCATTCCGGCAGGGCGGTGGTTTTGAACCGTTTTACGAGCGAAATCATGGCTGCCACGGAAGGAAGCACTCATGTGGAGATAAAAGACGGATGGACATTGCCCAATATCCATATCGAAACCGATTATGCCTTTGCCAATGCTGTTTACGATGGAGAAGAAGCGCATACGGTTCACTGGGTGCGGGACACGACGTATACGACGCAACTCAGTTATCTGTTGAATACTCCGTGCCTGTTGGAGGTACGTCCGGCCGCAGGTCCCGAACAGGTCATCCCCGACGGGCAAACCTTTGAGACTTTCCGAACGTGGGAACTGCTCTACGACAGTTATGACAGGGAGCGCAAATCACTTTCAAAAAGGAAAATGTATCGCACGATTGCTCCCTGGGCGATGGAAAATCCCGTCATCATGCACGTACGCCGTGCCGATCCGGAATCCGTGAAACAGGCCATTGATCAGTGTGCAGAGACCGGTTTTGAGATGGTCATTCTGACTTTCGGCAGCGGGTTCAACATGGAAAGCGGTGATCCGGCATATTATGCCCGGATGAAGGAACTGGCAGACTATGCACACGGCAGACACGTTGCGCTGGGCGGCTACAGCCTGCTGGCCAGCAGGGCTGTTGACGATGAGACCGACGTCATCAATCCCCGTACCGGCCAAAGGGGCGGATTTGCCCGTTTCGGCCATTCCCCCTGCCTGGGCAGCAAATGGGGGCTTGAATATTTTCGGAAAATTACCGAATTATATCAAGTGTCAGGAATGGATATGATTGAACATGACGGTTCCTATCCGGGCGATTTCTGTGCATCGGAGAAGCATCCGGGACACAGGTCTTATCCGGATTCACAATGGAACCAGTGGCAGATCATTTCGGACTTTTACAAATGGTGCCGTTCACAGGGTATTTATCTGAATGTGCCGGACTGGTATTTCCTGAATGGGAGTAACAAGGCGCCCATGGGTTACCGGGAAACGAACTGGTCTTTGCCGCGTGCGTATCAGGAAATCATCGAACGGCAGAATGTGTATGACGGCACGTGGGATTTTACGCCGAGCATGGGGTGGATGTTTGTTCCGCTTACGGAATATCACGGAGGAGGCGAAGCTGCCACTATTGAGCCGTTGCACGAACATCTTGATCACTATGGCCAGCGGCTGGCCAATCTGTTCGGCGCAGGTGTACAAGCCTGTTACCGGGGTGCGCGTCTGTACGATACGGACAGCACGAAGGCAGTAGTAAAAGGCTGGGTGGATTTTTACAAAAAGTACCGTCCAATACTGGATTCGGACATCATTCATCTGCGGCGTCCCGACGGGCAGGACTGGGACGGGATCCTGCATGTCAATCCGGCGCTGCCGCAGAAAGGATTGCTGATGGTATACAATCCGCTGGATGTCCCTGTCGAAAAAGAGATAGACGTGCCGTTATATTACACGGGACTTACCGGTCGGGCAATCGTAAGGGAACAGGATCTTGACGCTAACACATACCGGCTGGCCAGGGATTATACCATCCGACTGAAAATCCGGATTCCCGCAAGAGGATACAACTGGTATGTGATTGCAGGATAGATGGAAATTGTCTCAATGGCCGCGGAATGGAAATAAATCACAACTTATTAATTTGTTAAATATGAAAAGTAATCGAAGAGAATTTTTGAAGAAAACCCTGTATGGAGGGTTGGCGCTGGGTGTAACAGGCAGTTATGCCGGAGCAGCACAAAGCAGTAAGAACGGGAACGCGGCCCAGCCGTCGTCATCCCGTGAACGGCCCGGGAAAGGCAAATCGGTAATGGGCCTGCGCTGCGCCCCCCTCGCCGAAGTGCGCGTAGCCGTCATTGGACTGGGGCGTGGCGGGGGCGCCGTCGAGCGGCTGTCGCAGATCGAAGGCACAAGGATTGTTGCCCTGTGCGACCTGCAGGACGACCGCATCCGGGGCAGCCAGGAACGCCTGAAGAAACTCGGACGTCCCGAAGCAGCCGTCTACACGGGCGAGGAAGACTGGAAGAAGGTCTGCGAACGCGACGACATCGACCTGATTTACAATGCCACGCCGTGGTATCTGCATGTGCCGATTGCCGTGTATGCCATGAAACACGGCAAGCACGCGGTCGTGGAGGTGCCCGCCGCCCTGACGGTCGACGACTGCTGGGCGCTCGTCGATACGGCCGAAGAAACGCAGCGGCACTGCATGATGCTCGAAAACTGCTGCTACGATTTCTTCGAACTGGCTACGCTTAACATGGCCCGCAAGGGTCTTTTCGGCGAAATATACCACGGCGAAGGCGCGTATATTCATGACCTGCGCGGTCTGAAACACAACAAAGACGGCTATTACAAAATGTGGCGGCTGGAATACAGCAAGCATCATACCGGCAATCCCTATCCGACGCACGGGCTGGGTCCGGTGGCACAGATCATGGGCATCAACCGCGGCGACCGTTTCGATTATCTCACGTCGATGTCCACCAACCAGTACGGCCTGACGCTCTACGCCGAAAACACCTT
>JAIRXI010000417.1 GCA_031268395.1 Tannerella sp.
CCCGGACCCCCGCCCGCAGCTCTCCGAAGCGCTCCGCGCGCGCTCGCATAACACCCGGGCCCTCGCGGATAATTTCAGCGAGCTCTCGGAATTTTTCAGAGAGCTCCCGGATTTTTTCCGAGAGCCTGTTCCGGTGTATGCGGCGGGAGTTCTCCAGTACATTTTTTCGGTCCAAAGAGCTTCATTTCCACCTCCTTCCAATAACAAAACAACCTCGGCACGCATGAACCCTCCGGCAAAACCTCCTTCTGCACAAATCTCTCCGCAGGAGTTGTATAAATGGAAATCAGGAGCGAAATTATAATTTCGCTCCTGATTATGCCTGTCCAATGGTTAATTGGGCACACACAAAGGATTATACAGACGCTCGTTTTCCGGTATCTGGAACGTCAGCATGGACGGCGGTAACGATTTAGCCATATACCAGTGAACGGTAGAGCCTGTACGGTCGGCGGTAATTCCCCAGCGCTTGTTGTTGTAAAATTCCAGCCCGTTTTCTCCCCACATTTCAATACGCCACTGAAGTTGTATCTTTTCCAGTGTCGACTGGCCGGCGGTTGCCGGATAGGTGTCGATTGTCAGCGGTGTTTCGCCGGTTTTGGTGCGTGCCGCTAACAGCGTGTTGACCGTTGCTTTGGCGCCCGCTTCGTTGCCGGACTGTGTTTGCGCTTCGGCTTTCATCAACAGGACTTCGGAGGTACGCATGTAGCAGAAATCGTTCTGACCGACCTGTTCTTTCGTGCCGTCGAGCGCCTGTGTGGCGGCAAATTTCAAATTGACATAGCTCATCACCGTGATAATCTGATCGCCGGGATAGCTGTAGTTCCCAAACGGGGTTTCGCCCTGGAAGGCACGTTTGCGGCAATCGCTGTCCGGTATCCTGTCGTACAGACGGTCGTCCATACGGGCGTATCCGCGCTGATATCCTCCCCAGCCGGTGGAAAATACGTTCATCCATGAACTGTAGACCGTATTGCCGGCCACAAAGCCTTTGGGAAAGCCCAGAATGACTTCGGGATTGACGGCATTATTCAGAAATGCATTTGTTTCGGGAAGAAATACGGCATTCTCCGGCGTGCCGGTGTTCCTGCCTCCATAATTATCTTCGCGGATCAAATCGGGACAGTGCGCGAGAATAGGGTCACAGGCTGCAATGGTTGCCGCCCAGTCTCCCGTCCATAAAGATACGCGCGCCAGAAGGAAGTTCGCTACCGCGGCATCCAGATCGTTTACTTTTTCCGTATATCCAACCCCTGACTCGTCAAAGAGCTGGATGGCGGCTGTCAGATCCTTTTTAATGAAATCGTAGGTTTCCTGAGAGGACGCACGCGCATTGTAGGGCTGTCCCGGATCGTACCTGTCGTAGAGAGGCACTCCCAATTTAGCGTTCCCGCCCTGCAGATATGCATCTTGATATATCTGCATGAGATAATGGTAACCCCATGCCCGCAAGACAAGACCACGCGCTTTGTATTCTTTCAGCTTCACATTATTGCCGACTGTTGCATCGTCCAAATAATTTAACAGTTTGTTGGCTTGAGTAACGCAACCGTAACCGTGATCCCACCAGCATTTATTTTCGACGCCACCTGTAGCTACCGCATTCTCGAACTGATATTGCGGTACACCCCAGTAAGTGTACGAACCGTCGCCAATCACCATGTCATTACCCCACAGATTTAACATGTGGCCATGTGCAAGTACGTAATTCGTCTGACCGTCTGCCGAGGCAGAATTGTCAACAAATTGATGTATTTTGGATTCTACCGTGTTGGCAATACCGCCCAGTATCAACTCTATCTTACTTTCGTCGCCGGAAGCCAGAATCGCTTTGATCTGTTCGTCCGTAATGGCATTTTCCGGCGTCAGGTCCAGTTTTTCATTACATGAAGTAATGATTGCCAGACTTATTACTAATCCTGTTATATGCTTTTTCATCTTCAATTCATTTTAAACGTTTAAAAATCCAGATTAATACCTAAAGAATAGGTGCGCAGGAAGGGATATACATAATTGTCTACCGCAAAGCCTCCCGTCAAATCCATTCGGGGATCGATGCCCGAAGAGGCTGAGAACAGGAGCAGGTTATCCCCTTCTACAAAAATGCGCAAATTGCTGATTCCTGCCTTTTTCAAAAGGGATCGCGGAAGATTGTACCCCAGTGTTACATTTTTCAGGCTCAGGTAGGACGCGCTGAACTGTGACATATCCGTCCATCCGGTCGGAACCATCGTACCGCTTCCATATCCATTACCGTTATTATACATGGCCATCGGGAATCGGGCATTCGTACGGGTTGGCGTCCAGGTATTATGCAGCAGATCTTCTGAAATACCAATGGTGCCGCCATCTCGCTGCATTTCATTTGCATAGTGGAAATACATGAAATCTCTGCGGAAGAACAATCCTCCCAGCTGATACGCAAGTACGGTCGCAAAATCAAAGCCCCTGTATGAAAACATGGTATTGAAACCTCCAATCCATTTGGGAATGACGTCACCCTGTTCATAGCGGTCGGCGATGGAATAATCGGTTGTATTTACTCCTTTTCCTACAGCGGTCTCCATGAATTTTCCGGCGGTATGATCCGCTTCCGTTACTTTATGATAGTAAAGCGGCAAGCCTGTAGATTGATCCACTCCGGCATAATGGGGCAGATAGGAGTTGAAATAAGGCAATCCGGTGCCGCGCAGCATAACACTGCCTGCCGTACCGCCACCGGAGGCGCTCCATCCGCTTATCCCGGCCAGCTGATTTCCTCCCAGCATGGGTGATCCCAACCCTTCGGGCAGCAACAGCATGGTCGTGGTATAATGAGTTCCATTCAGGGAAACCGTCCATGTCATGTCTTTCTTTCGGATAAGATCGATGCCCAGTTCCACCTCAAAGCCGCGGTTTCTGATTTTGGCTGCATTTCTTCCGATTTCATTTTGCCCCAGTGAAAACGCAATCGGCTGATTGATGATCGCATTTACATTATCGCGATTGTACCAGTCAACCGTGCCATGCAAAATGGTAAACAAATCAAATTCGACGCCTATATCGGTCGTGTGATTGTTTTCCCAGGTGAGATATTCGTTGACATAGGAATTTGGATTAATATTGTAGCTCTCCGGAACGCCCTGTCCATTAACGGCCTGCTGATAGTTTGCGCTGTAACTCCATGTTTGATAGGTCGCATACGTGGGCACGCCGTTTTGATTGCCGATCACGCCGTAGCTGGCCCGGAGCTTCAGGTTATTCAGCCAGTCTTCCGTACCCTTCATAAATTCTTCACTGGAAATGCGCCAGCCGCCACCGAGCGACCAGAATGTACCCCAGCGGGTGTTATTGTATTTGAACTTGGAAGAACCGTCCTGACGCAAGGAGGCCGTAAGATAGTATTTATCGCTGTAGGTGTAATTGGCGCGTCCCAGATAACTTTCCATGGCAAACCGGTCTGCTCCTCCACCCGGTTCGGCCATTCGGTCGCCCGTGTAGTGGCCAACGAAATTAGCATACGTTATAAAGCCGGGAATCAATTCATTCGTAGAACGATAAACCATCCATTCGCGGGAATACTCGTTATATTCATGACCCGCCATTGCTTCTACGTGATGTTTGCCAAAATCATGACTGTATGACAGCAACTGCTGGGCATTAATATTCGTGGTACCCCACGTTTCCTTGCCCAGCCATCCGGGTGTGCCCGAACGGTAAGCCGATGCACGGCCATACGTGGCATTTCTGTATTTCGTGCGATTCATGAAATACTTGTTCATGGAGAACGAGGTATTGAAGGTGAAATCTTTCAAAAACTTGACATCCGCATAAATTTTGGTGTCCAGGTTGTTTGACTTCTGCTGATCCAGATCGTTTTCCATAATATACAACACGTCAAAGTTTCCGGGAGAGAAATAGTTATAACAGGTAGGGCCTAACGGCGACCATGTATCTCCAGCCGATTTATGTACGGATCTGTTTCCATTCTCGTCCGGTATGTAATTCCAGTTTTCGTCGCGTGCGTATAACTGCGTCAACTGATTCTGCCCATACATTACGGCAAAAACGTTTTCATTGTTATCTCCCATGTTACGCCCTTCTCCGGAACGGTTGGGGGGCGAATTTGTATTACGGTAGGTGTATGCCACGTTTGTGCCGATTTTCAGCCAGCTCAACGCCTGTGCATTCACATTTGCCCGCCCGTTGTAACGTTCAAAATGAGACGTCTTGATATAGGATGGATCCTGAAGATACCCTACAGAAACATGATAATCTATTTTCTCCGTTCCTCCGTTTACACTCAGATTATATTCCTGACGAAAACGATCTTGCAGCAGATGGTTTTTGTACGTATCCGATCCGAGGAATACAGCGTCCGGGTTCAGTCGGCCGTCCGGATTTACCAGATACGCGCCAGTCATGGTAGCGCTTTCGGCGGATGTATTTGCACTGGTGGGCGTATAAATGGCGCCCGGGACTTTATACAGCATCCAGTTGCCGAGAATATTCCGCTGAAAGGTGGAGGTGCCGTTATAATCGAACAAGTGCTGACTGGCAAACAGCGCAGCCTCCTCATGCGAATAATTCGGGTTTTGCACATTGGTGGCATAATTCAATGACCCGCCGTTGCCGTTGGCGCCAAACCGGTATGAATTATAATTCATCTGCCATACATACTCATACACATCTTTCGGATCACTGATCGTATTCAGCATATTCGGTCCGGCCTGGTTAATACCCCAGCGCGTCTCCAAAGAAATCTTTGCTTTCCCCGACGTTCCTCTTTTCGTAGTGACCAGCACCACGCCATTTGCTCCGCGCGATCCATACAGTGCCGTTGAGGCAGCGTCTTTTAAGACCGTTATGGAAGCAATATCCTTGGGGTTGATCGTGGATAAGGGATTGGAATGTGCCGCGTCGGAAGTCTCAACTGGTATACCGTCTATTACAATAAGCGCATTGGCATTACTCTGTTCAGCGGTACCCAAACCCCGTACCCGGATACCCATGTCCAACCCGGGCTGACCGTCGACAGATGCAACCTGCAAACCGGGTACCGCGCCTTCAAGCGAACGTGTGACGGTCGAATTGGACTGCAGACCGATCACTTTGGTATCCACTGCCGTTACCGCTCCCGTCAGGTCCTTTTTCTTTACCGTACCGTATGCCACGACCACGACTTCTTCCAGTTGCAGATTATCTTCCTCCAGCGCGATTCTCAATGTTCGCTGCGATCCGACCGCGACTTCCTGTGTCGTGTATCCGATGAATGAGAAGACCAGCACGGCGGTATTATCCGGCACGTTCAGGCTAAAGCCTCCGTCTGCATCGGTAACCGTACCGAGCGTCGGCGTCCCTTTCACCACGATGTTCACGCCGGGCAGCGATTCGCCCGTAACGGCGTCTACAACCGTACCCGTCACATGCTGGTTTTGCAACAGTTCCATGGATGAGATGACAATCAGGTTGTTGTCCAGTTTCCTGTACTTCAGCCCGGTGTTTGCCAGCAAAGATTCCAGTACTTCATCAATGGATTTGTTTTTCATATTCAGTTGATAAATATCCTGCTCAATGTCGACCAGTTCGTCGTTGTAGAAGAACCGGTAATCACTCTGTTTTTCAATTTCTTTGAAAAACTCGTTCAACGTTCCCCGATGGTTGCGGAAAGTCAGCTTCTGATCGGGTTTGGCCGACAGAGCTGTTGCTCCGAATACCAGTAATACGCACATCCATTTCATGATCCGGCGTAATCCGGGATAAAATAAAATTCTTTTTTCGTTCATAACTTTCTAAATTTATAATACTACATTAAAACACCGGAATTTCAATCCTGTTCACAGAAGGGAGATGTTTCCGGCGACCATCTCTTTTCGTCATACCTTTTTCACCCTTTTTTTTCATACGTATTCACTGTTAAA
>JAIRXI010000116.1 GCA_031268395.1 Tannerella sp.
ATTTCCACTTTCAGGCCCTTGCTTATTTTGGCAATATCCACCTCGTTGATCTTGACGGTTGCTTTCATCGAAGACAAATCCGGCAGTTGGATGACCGGGAATCCCGACCAGCACTGGTCGCCCACCTGAAACTTGTTTCCGCTGCTCCAACTGCGGGCAATGATGGCTATTCCGGGCGACGGCGTCACGACAAACATTTTGTTTAGCGTTTCATTGGCTTCGTTCAAGCGTGCCCGGTCCTGTTCGATAGCCAGGTTTTTTTGCTTGATTTCTTCCTTCTGAATTTTGACGCGGTTATCAATTTGCTCTCTGGCCTTGTCCAGGGCGATTCCGGCCTTGTCCAGGTTCAGCTGGATTTCCTTTTTCTTTACTTCCGATTCATATTCGGCCGACTCAAAGCGAATGGCGGAAATTTCACGCGACAGGCGCGCCACTTCGTAGTCAGCATTCAGTTCCTCCAAGTCAGACTGATGCTGGGCGGTCATCTGTTCCAGTTCTGCCAGACTGATTTCCAGACGGCCTTCGGCTTCGACGATGCCTTTCTGCACTTCCGAAGGGTCGAAGACGATCAGCGTGTCTTCGGCGTTTACTTCCTGTCCATCCTTGACTAACTGCGTAATCTTCAGATTTCCGTAACGCCACGAAATCGTCGGCGACGAGATATTGATCGAACGGATCGCTTCTATTTCCCCTTCTTCGTAGAGGTCGATGTAAAAAACGCCCCGAACTGCTTCCGCCAGCGGTATTTCGCCGGTTTCTTTCCGGCTGCATGAACCGAAGATGAGAAGAAAACAGGTAGCAAGGACGTAACGGTCGAGTTTTCGTTTCATATTATTTCATTTGAATGGGTATTAACCGGTTTGTTTTGGGTTGAATCGGTCGACAGGCGCAATCTTTTCCGTATGGACGACGGCGAAGGTCTTATCAGGGAAATTTTTTCATTTCCCTGCAATCCGGAGACTATCACGGCTTCTTTCGGCGAGGAAATGCCGATCTGCACCTGTTGCATATCAAATTTTTTCCCCTGCTTTACGTATACCACCTTGATCGAGTCTTCTTCAAAAACGGCGATTTGCGGAACGATCAGCGTATCTGTCAACTGCTTCAGCAGAACACGGCAACTTGCCGTATAGCCCGGATCGGGCATGGTCAGCACGCTGTCTATCGACGCTTCGATATCAAAGAACTTTACTTTTGAATTTTCCTTGTGCTGCTGTCCGACCGGCGACTTCATCCGTATTTTCCCGTAAGCCAGGTTGCCCGGCATGGCGTCGAAGGTGAATATCACCGAATCGCCTGTGCTGATATACTTGTAATCCGCTTCGGGCGCACGAATGATGACTTTCATTCCCGCAAATTCGGGCAGGTTGACCAGCGGCATCAGGTGCCACACAGGATCGCCGATCTGAAGTTTTTTTCTTGTCATCAGACTGGTAGCTCTGACGGCCAGTCCGTCTTTCGGCGCTTTGACGGTCAGGGCGTCCAGCTGGTCTTTGGCGGTTTGCAGTCTGTTGGCCAACTGCTGCACTTTCAATTCCTGCTTTTTGATTTCCGACTGACGGATGACTTCGAGCGCTTCCAGTTTTTTCTCGAAACGGTTTTTCTGAATGGCCACCTGTTGCAGTTCCAGTTCCTTAATCTTTACCTGATTCGGCGGAGCGTATTTCAATTGCAGGGAATCCAGCCGGGCGATCTGCGTTTCCGCCTCATTGGTTTTCACTTCTGCTTCCAGCAGGGCATACCGCAACGCCAGATCGGCCTGAGACTTGGTCAGGTTCACCTGTTCGATTTCATGATCGGCTTTCATCTGGTCATACCGGGTTTGCAGTTCGGCCACTTCCACGATGCAGACGACATCGCCTTCCTTTACATACGTCCCATCCTCGACCAGGAATCCGACAACTCCTTCGATGTAGGGCGGACAGTTGGCCGTTGTCGAGCGAAGCGGCTCCACATATCCGTCAATGGTCAGGGTGTTCTCAAATTCTCCACGCATAACGGTATAAGACATACCGCTCCCTCCTTCCCCGTAAGAGCAGGAAGTCAGCACGATAAACATAAGGAGAACGAAAAGGCCCGATTTCATTGCAATACTATTATAATTACAGCGACAAATTAAGGCAATTATTTTCGAGATTGGAGATCTGCACGTTCTTTTTACGGTTATTTATGTTTCAATAACGAAGAGGGGAAGAAGGTTGAGAGTTAGAGGGACTTCATCGAGAACTGACCGTTTCCCACTCTCAACTCTCTTCCGGGACTGAGGAAAAATTCTTCAAAATTTTGCAGGATAAAAAATAGCGTGTATATTCGCAACCGGGATCGTAAAAACAGGTATTACAGAAAAACGAGTACAAAAAATGCAACCGAACGCAACCGCATATCGACCGGATTTCCGGTCGCCGCTTTCCCTGCCGGAAAGGGCTGCCTCTTCCCAAAAGGGACTTGGACCGAAACCTTTGCCGTCGTCATGCCCTAATCCAGACCCTGATTCTCATGATTGGAGGATTTTCATGATGGCGGAGAATCCCGATAATTCCTTAATCAGACAATTGACTTAAAAATATATGATTCGTGCCGTATGGCACATGTCAGCAACCGAAACGGATAACGAATTTAATAATTTCAAGATAAGAAAAATTTTTAACACGTGAGACACACGTCAAAAACTGTAGTAAGAAAATGGAAGGAATAGCACTGATTATTTTTTTAATTGTAGTCGGAATCATATTTGTTATCTGGCTCGAATGGACGATCGGTAAACTGATCGGCAAAAACGTATCACGCACGACGGGCCTCGTGCTGGGCATTTTGTTTTTATTGTTTGGCATCAGTTTTTTGGCCGGCATTGCGTGCATTGTGTACAGTCAAAAAAATCCGAATGCGCCGATTCATATTAACGCCAATATCAATCTGCCATATACTCAACCCCCTTTGCCGGATACGAAAAAATGTCCGTACTGTGCCGAAACTATCAAGAAAAATGCCATCATTTGCAGATACTGCAACAGCAGGGTTTGACCGGCAAAATAGTGGAGAGCAGGAACGTCGTCGACGATGTTCCCTGACTCTCCATTCTATACGGATTCGATATGATTTCGCCTTACATCGAACAAGCATCGTATTAAAAAAGTGAATTATGAACGCAGAACTAATCGCTCTTCCCGCGTTCCATCACCTCCATCGCGCAGCCGGCCTCCGTTCCCGAAAAGGCGATGCCCAGCAGCAGCACGCGGCCGAGCGCCTGACTGTAGTAGCGGCGTTTGTGTATCTGCTCCATCGCCTCGCGCAGAAG
>JAIRXI010000137.1 GCA_031268395.1 Tannerella sp.
CGGCCCCAGCGTTAATATTCTCCGAACACCGCTGGGCGGACGGAATTTTGAATACATGGGCGAAGACCCCTGTCTGACGGCAACCATGGCTGCCGAATACATCCGGGGCGTACAGCAAAACGGTGTGGCTGCCTGTATTAAGCATTTCGCTCTCAATAATCAGGAAATGTATCGCGAAAGCACCAATGTTGAAGTCAGCAAGCGCGCCTTGCACGAAATCTATCTCCCCGCTTTCCGTGCTGCCGTGCAACAGGCTGGGGTATGGACGGTGATGGGCGCATACAACAAATACTTGGGTGAGCACTGTACGCAGAACAATGTGCTGATAAATCACATATTGAAGGGTGAATGGCGGTTCGACGGCGCTGTCGTGACCGACTGGGGAGCCGCCCACGATACCGATCAAGCCGCTCGCAACGGCCTCGACATCGAAATGGGGACGTGGACCAACGGCCTGAGTTTTGGCGCAAGCGCCGCCTACGACGGCTATTATCTGGCTCACCCCTTCCTCGAAAAAATCCGCAACGGACAACTGTCCGAATCGCTACTTGACGAGAAAGTCCGCCGTGTGCTCCGTCTCAATTTCCGCACCAACATGAACCGCAACCGGCCCTACGGTTCCATGCGCACGGAAGAACATGAAGACGTGGCACACTTTGTGGCTGCCGAAGGCATCGTACTGCTGAAAAACAACCACCGATTCTTTCCGATAGTTCCCAAGAGGTATGCGAAAATTGCCGTCATCGGCGAAAATGCCGTCAAACGTTTAAGCGAAGGCGGCGGCTCATCGGAACTCAAAGCCCGGCGGGAAATCTCGCCTCTCGAAGCACTGACACATCATTACGGGCAGGATGTAATCAATTTCAGCCTCGGATACGCTTCCGGAAAATCCGATTACAACGGCGAATATCCTTCCGGACTTGATGCCGACTCGCTCATGCAGGTCGCCGTTGAACTCGCAAAAAACGCCGATGCGGTGCTTTTCTTCGGCGGACTCAACAAGAATTTCGCCCAGGACACCGAAGGCGGCGACCGTCAAAGGATGGAACTGCCCTACCGACAGGACGAACTCATCCGGCGTTTACTGGCGGTGAATCCCAACCTGGGCCTCGTCATTACATCGGGGAATCCCGTGTCCATGCCCTGGATTGACAAGGTAGACGGCATCGTACAGTCGTGGTACCTCGGCTCTCAGGCTGGAACGGCCATCTCCGATGTCATTTCGGGCAAGATCAATCCTTCGGGAAAACTCCCCTTCTCCATCCCCATGAAACTGGAAGAGAGCGCCGCACACCATTTCGGCCCCGAATCGTATCCGGGCGTCGACGGTAATCAGCGCTATCTCGAAGACGTCCTTGTGGGATACCGCTGGCACGATACAAAACACATCAAACCGCTTTTTGCCTTCGGACACGGACTTTCCTATACCTCTTTTATATATGGGAAACCTGTTGCCGATCAATCGACCTATGTATCCGGAGATACGGTCAGGCTCAGAATCCCGGTAAAAAACACCGGGCAAATGTATGGTGCAACGGCCCTGCAAGTCTATGTGACACAGCAAACGCCATCGGTTCGCAGACCGGAAAAGGAACTGAAAGCCTTCCGGAAAATAGGTCTCCATCCCGGCCATGAAGAGGAAGTGGAGATAAGCATCCCCGTAAACAGTTTCTCTTTTTACAGCGAAGCGATCGAGAGTTGGAAACTCGAAGAAGACACCTTCGTGCTGCATATCGCATCGGCTTCCGACAACATTCACGCATCTATCGAAATACAAATAAAAAATGCCGGGTAATGGAAATAAAGTTTCGCAGATCATCCCAGATCTGTGCGAACCATTAAAAACAGATAAGATATGAAACGTATAATAATCCTGTTGATCATCGCCCTGAACATGGAGCCGTTACCGGCAACGGGCGATTACGAACATTGTTTCTTCCTGACCGGCGCATCGTTTGCCGTACCGGAAAACGGCTGGTTTGAACTGCTCTGCGAAGCTTTCAACGCCCAGCCCGTGAACCGCGCCGTAGAGGGTGAAGCCATCATGCAGGCTGCCGTCAAAATGTATAACGGTACACTCTATACGCCCGACGAATTAGAGCGAATGGACGCTTTTATCATCATGCAGGTGCATAACCAGAACGTGGCCAATACGCAGATGATCAAAGATGATTACGAAGAATACACGCCGGCGCAACTCCAAACCAGCTATCCTGCGGCCTACGACTATGCGATCAAAAAATACCGCGCCGACTGCCGGAGTCTGAAAGACAATCCCGAATCGGCCTGGTACGGTACGGCCGACGGTAAACCGGCTGTCATCTTCCTTTGCACACACTGGCACGACTCGCGCACGGTCTACAATCCGGCCATCCGTACGCTCGCCGAAAAGTTCGGTCTGCCGCTTATCAAGTGGGATGAAAACATCGGCTTTACAAAAAATGTACTCGACGAAGATGGCCGTCAGCCGAGCATCAAATATTCGCGCGATAACGAAAAGATACCTGCCGGCACCGGCGTCACCTATGGTTGGCATCCCCTGCGGGGCAGCGGCCAGTATATTCAGCAGAAAATGGCGGCTATCGCTATGGCCGAACTGGAGCAGGTATTTGGCGTACTTTCCGTTTCGGCTACGGTCGAAAACAAGACCAAGCTCCTTCGCGACGGCGAACAG
>JAIRXI010000211.1 GCA_031268395.1 Tannerella sp.
GAACTGTTTATACGCGGCAACTGCGACCAGGCTCCATTCTCGCTGGCCTGCTCAATGCGCGGGCCGGAAAATTTCATGATGGACTTGCTCACGGACGAAGAAAACGTGATGCGCCTGCTCAAATACACGACCGGCATTTGCCGCCAGTTCATCCGGCTGATGGCGGAAACCGGCGCCGACATGCTGTCGAACGGCGACAGCCCCGCAGGCCCAAGCATGATTTCGCCCGGCATGTACGAAAAATTTGCCCTGCCCAGTGAAAAGGAACTTGTCGAGGAAGCGCACCGCTGCGGCCTGCCCTACCTGCTCCATATCTGCGGAGACACGCGCCTGATCCTGTCGCGAATGAACCGGCTTGGCCTCGACGCGGTGGAACTGGACTACAAAACCCCGATAGAAGACATCCGCGAAGTGTTCGGGGATACAGCCGCCCTGTTCGGCACGGTCGACCCGAGCGGCGTCATCGCACTGGGCACGCCCGAAACGGTCCGCGAGGAGTGTATCAAAATTCTCGACATCTACCGGGACAATCCGCGGCTGGTGCTCGGCGCGGGCTGCGCTATCCCGCCGATGGCGCCCGAAGCAAACATACGCGCAATACTCAACTCCGTCAGATAAATAAACAGACAGACATGAAATTGAAGCATATTTCGATCCTTATGGCCGCATTGCTGCTCGCTTCCTGTGTGAAACGGGCCACCGTCCGCGAGGAAACCGTGGAACTGACCACCTGTCCGTTCAGCGATCCCGACCCGACGCCCCGCCCGGAAAGCGCATGTTATCCGTATTTCAAGTACGACGGATATGCGCATCAGGGGCAGCCACAGTCATGGAAAACGGTTGTACTGGAAAACGACTATATCCGCGTGACGGTCATTCCTGCCATCGGCGGGAAAATATGGGGCGCCGTGGAGAAAAGCAGCGGCAGGGAGTTCATCTACTACAACCACGCCGTCAAGTTCCGCAACATAGCCATGCGCGGCCCGTGGACTTCGGGGGGCGTCGAACTCAACTTCGGCATCATCGGCCATGCGCCTACCACGGCCACACCGGTTGATTATGTTACCCGCCGGAACGGCGACGGCAGCGCAAGTTGCTTTGTGTCGGCCTTCGACATGGTGACCCGCACCTGGTGGCAGGTGGAAATCAACCTCCAGCCCGACAAGGCCTTTTTCACCACATCGACCGTCTGGCGCAACACCACGCCCTTTCCGCAGCCGTACTACCACTGGATGAACGCCGGATACCGCGCGGCCGACGATCTGACCTTCATCTTCCCCGGACAGTATTACATCGGTCACGGCGGCGATGTACACACCTGGCCTTTCGACGAAAAGGGCAGGGATCTGTCGCGCTACGCCGCGCACGCCTTCGGGGGCGCCAAGTCGATGCACGTCCTGGGAAATTACAATGATTTCTACGGCGCATACTACGAAAACGACCGGTTCGGTTCGGTGCATTACTCGGCGTTCAATGACAAGCTCGGCATGAAAATCTTCCTGTGGGGACTGTCGCGGTCGGGCATGATATGGGAAGACCTGCTGACCGATACCGACGGACAGTACGTCGAACTGCAGTCGGGACGGCTCTACAACCAGGCGGTGACGGAAAGCGGATTCACGCCTTTCAAACAGTATGCCTTCGCCCCCTGCGCCACCGATGCATGGAAAGAATACTGGTATCCGGTAAAGGAAACCGGCGGCATGGTGAAGGCTAATGACATGGGCGCGCTCAACCTTGTCCGGAGGGGCGACAGCGTGACGGTCAGTTTTTCGCCCGTGCAGCGCATCAAAGACGACTTGACGGTGTATGCCGGCAGTCGCAGGATTTTCAGCGAACCGCTGTCGCTCGACGTTTTGCAGACCTGGCAGGCAACCTTCGCGCTCAACGGCGCGGACGGCCCGCTGAAAGTCGTGCTGGGCGACGAACGGCTGGTTTATTCCGAAAATCCTGCCGATAACCGCCTGACCCGTCCCGTGACTCCGCCCGCAGACATGGACAGTCTGTCCGCTTATGGCCTGTACCTCCAGGGACAGCAGGCGTTAAACGAAAATCGTTGCACCGATGCCGTAACCCTGCTGAAACAGTCGCTGGCCATCGAACCGTATGCCTTGCACACACTCCGGGATCTCGGTTTTGCCTGTTGTCGGCGCGGGCGGTTTGCCGAGGCTGATTCCTGCGCCCGCGTCATCCTGTCCGTCAATGCGTATGACCCCGACGGCAACTTCCTGTACGGCCTGGCTAACAGCAGGCTTGGAAACACGGTCGACGCCGTCGACGGCTTCAGGGTGGCAGCCCTGTCGCCTGCCCTGCGTCCGGCGTCCTTCATCTGTCTGGCAAAAGAATCGGCAAAGAATCGGCAATGGACACAGATGCTTCGCTATACGGAACAAAGCATTGCCTGCGGAACAGACGCCGGCGAAGCCCGGCAATTGCAGGCAGTGGCCCTCCGCAAATCCGGCAGGATCGCGGACGCCGGCAGGATCGTCGCCCTTATCGGACACGACGAACCGCTGAATCATTACGCGCGCTTCGAAAAACAGTTGCTTACGGCTTCGGAAAGCGACAGAAAAGAATTTCTGAAATATATCCGTTGCGAGTTGCCTCACGAAACATTCATGGAGATGGCGGAATGGTACGAAAGCATGAACTGTCTTGACGAAGCGCTGCAACTGTATGCGCTTGCGCCGGACTGTCCGCTGGCGCTCTACCACAGCGCCAGTCTGCTGTTCCGGCAGGATGGCGACGGGTATGATTCGCTGCTGCGGAAGGCGGAATCGTTGCCGGTGCGGATGGTTTTTCCTTTCCGTACCGAAACGGTTCCGGTGCTCGAATGGGCTGCCGCCAGGTCCGGCAAGTGGGTGAACAAATATTATCTGGCCATCCTGTACGAATTTCTGGGCGAGAGCGGAAAAGCCTCAACGCTGTGGGAACAGTGTGCCGATACGCCCGACGATGCGGTATTTTATCAGGCGCGCGCACAGTTCCGCACGGGCGAAGGACGGCTGAATGATTTACTCCGTGCCGAACGCATGGAGAAGTCGTGGCGGACGGGGCTGGCGCTGATACGTCATTTCCAGGAAACGGAACAGTACAACGCGATGTATGAGAAGGCAAGGGAATATGCAGCAGCCTTTCCCGACAACGACATGATTGGCCTGAAATATGCGGCGGCCATGCTCCGTCAAAAGAAATATCGCGAATGTGCCGATTATCTTGCCCGCCTGAATGTGTTGCCCAACGAAGGCGCTTACGAGGGGCGCACGGTATACAGGGAGGCCTGGCTGTTCTGCGCTCTCGGAAACGTGCAGGCAGGTAATTATGCCGAAGCCCTGTCGGATGTCGAAGAATCGAAACGCTGGCCGGAACATCTCGGAGTGGGTAAACCCTACGACGAAGATATCGACCTGCACGTGGAAAACTTTATCACCGAATATTGCAACGCGAAACTGAACGGCGCAAGACCTCCGCAGTTTGTCGCAGCGGCTTCCGGCGACGAGGTTGCACGGGAAACCGCGCGGGTATGCAGGTGAAAATCGAATTTAAA
>JAIRXI010000238.1 GCA_031268395.1 Tannerella sp.
ATCGAAGTCGATCAGGTTCCCATGGTCTGGCAATACGACGTGCCCGGCACGAAATACTGGGAGGGACTGCCTGTCGGAACGGGTCGCTTTGCGGCCATGATCCCCGGCGCACTGGAGCACGAGGTGATTGCCTTCAACGACGAGACGCTCTGGACGGGCGGCCCCTATAATCCCAATCCTGCCAATGGCCCCGAGACATTGCAGAAAGTGCGCGAAAGGGTCTTTGCCCGTGACTACACAGGCGCTGACAGGGAAGCGTGGGCGCTGGGGTATCCCGGTCGCCACGTCCAGTTTTACCAGCCCATGGGACGGCTCAATCTGGATTACACAGGGCACGAACTCGCAAAAGCAACCCATTATAACCGCAAGCTGAACATGGACGATGCAACCGTCGACGTCTCCTACCGGCTCGACGACGTCAACTACTCACGTCAGGTTTTTGCTTCTTATCCCGACCAGGTCATCGTCATCCGTTTGACGGCCGACAAAAAGGGCCGGATCAATCTGTCGAGCCGGTTCACCAGCCTGCAACCGAGCGCCCGTACCCGTGTCGAGGGCGACGAAATCGTCATGGAGGGAACCACCATTTCCGAAAAACCCGGCGATTCGGGCGCCAACTACGGAGGCCAATGGACGATCCTGCCACCGAAGATGCGATGGCAGTCGCGCGTGAAAGTAATCCGCGAAGGCGGCGAGATGACGGTCGAGGGCGACAAACTGACCGTAACCGGCGCCGACGCGGTTACACTCCTGCTTGCGGGAGCTACGAACTGGGTCAGCTGGAACGATGTTTCGGCAGACGAAAAGCAGCGCTGCACAGACTGTATCGTTCAGGCTTCGCAGCACACCCACAAGGATTTGCTGCGCCGTCATCTGGACGATTACCGTCCGCTCTTTGCCGCCTGCCGTCTGAACCTGGGCGCCGACCCGCATCCCGAACAGACGACTTCCCTCAGGATGGAAGCCATCCGCAACGGCGAGGACGACCCGGCCTACGACGCCCGGTATTTCCAGTACGGCCGCTATCTGCTGCTCGCCGCCGCCCGCGAAAATACCCTTGCCTTCAACAATCACAATATCTGGCTCGACAACCTCGAAGGACGGTGGCAGGGACGGTGGACGCTCAATATCAACCTCAACGAGTGTTACTGGCCGGTCGAGAACACCAACCTGCCCCGCGTCAACGAATCACTGCTGCTCTTTGTCGAGAACCTGGCTGCCGCCGGACGCCGGACGGCCGAAGAACTCTTCGGCTGCCGCGGATGGTGTGCCTGCCACGGGACCGACGTGTGGTTCAACACCGCCCCTACCGACGGCGATCCGCAACATGCCACCTGGCCCGTAGCCGCTCCCTGGCTGATGCAGCAGCTTTACGATCATTATGAGTATGATCCCGACCCGGCTTATCTGAAACGCATCTATCCCCTGATGAAGGGCGTGGCGGAATTTCTGGTCGACTTTCTGGTGGAAGACCCCGTTACCGGTTACATGGTGACCAACCCGTCGACCTCGCCCGAAAATCGCTTTCTGGACGGAGAGGGCAATCGTTGCGCGGTGTCTTTTGCCTCCGCCTGCGACATCCAGATCATACGCGACTTCCTGCGTAACTGCATCCGGACTTTCCAGGTGCTGAATACGGACCCGGAAATGCAGTCTCAAATGACATCGCTCCTCGACCGGCTGCCGCCCCACAAAATCGGAAAATACGGACAACTGCAGGAATGGTTCTACGATTTCGACGAAACGGAACTGACCCACCGCCACATGATGCATCTCTACGCATTTTATCCCGACGACGACATCACACTTCGCCGTACACCCGAACTGGCCGACGCCGTCCGCATGACGCTCCGGCGCAGGCAGGCGCTGGAAATGAATTTCGGATGGTCGGGCGCCTGGAAAATAGGCATGTATGCACGCCTGGAAGAGCCTGACAATGCCAGCCTTGTTCTTGGCAAAATGGAAGCGGCGGTCAGCTTGCATCCGTATAAGGAGGACAGTGAGATTACGCCTTCTTTTGAGGGCAATCAGGCTATCCAGGGCGTAACGGCCGGCATCGCCGAGATGCTGATGCAAAGTCACAGCGGCGAACTGTCGCTGCTTCCGGCGTTGCCCAGACAGTGGAAAACCGGCGCCGTCTCCGGACTTCGCGCCCGCGGCGGTTACGAAGTGGACATGGAATGGACGGACGGCGCCCTGACGCTGGCCACCGTCAAGGCCAAATACGGCGGAACCTGCCGCCTGCGCACACAGTCGCCTGTCCGGGTGTTTGCCGGCGGCAAAGAAATACAGTGCGCTCCTGCCGTCGACAGGGTGACGGAGTTTGAAACAAAGGCAGGGAGCGTATACAGTATCAAACCGGTAGAATAACTGACTGTGAAGAAAAAGATTTTATGGTTTATCCTCGTCCTGGGCGGCGTTACTCAGCAGAATCATGCGGAAACGCTTCCCGTCACCGTTCAGAAATACGATTCCGTTGCGGACAAAATCATATCCGAACCCATGGATTTGAATCCGGCAAAAACGGTCATTATCGTTATCGACATGTGGAACTACCACTGGTGCATGACCTGTTCCGAACGGGTTGCGGCGATGGTGCCCCGCATGAACGCCGTGCTGGACGCCGCCCGTCGCGCCGGGATACTGATTGTCTGGAATCCCACGGACGTCGTCACGATGTATTCCGGCACGCTGCCGTATGAAAAAGCCCTGGCGGTTCATCCGCGTAAAAC
>JAIRXI010000381.1 GCA_031268395.1 Tannerella sp.
AATCCCCCGCACCCCTTTTGAATGAGGGTGCGGGGGATTCTTTTGTGCAGATTGCGCCCCGGACCAGGTTCAACATCCGGGATATGCACAACCGCTGTAATGGGCCGTTGCATGGGAAAAACGGTGTCAGTCAAGTTTCAGCACGGCCAGGAAGGCTTTCTGGGGCACTTCGACTGTTCCGATCTGCTTCATCCGCTTTTTGCCTTCCTTCTGCTTTTCGAGCAGTTTGCGTTTACGCGAGACGTCACCTCCGTAGCATTTAGCCGTCACGTCCTTGCGGACGGCTTTCACCGTTTCGCGGGCAATGATTTTGGAGCCGATCGCCGCCTGAATTGCGATGTCGAACTGCTGGCGGGGGATGAGTTCCTTCAGTTTCTCGCACATCCGGCGGCCGAAGGCCACGCTGTTGTCGATGTGCGTCAGCGTCGAAAGCGCGTCCACCGGTTCGCCGTTCAGCAGGATGTCCAGCTTCACCAGGCGAGACTCACGGAAGTCGTGCAGATGATAGTCGAACGACGCATAACCTTTCGAAATGCTTTTCAGCCGGTCGTAGAAGTCGATCACGATCTCGCCCAGCGGCAGGTCGAAAAAGACCTCAATCCGGTCACCGGAAATGTACTCCTGTTTCATCAGAATGCCCCGCTTGCCCAAACACAGAGTCATGATCGGCCCGATATAGGCCGTCCGCGTAATGACGGAGGCACGGATGTAGGGTTCCTCAATCCGGTCAATCATCGTCGGGTCGGGCAGGCCGCCCGGATTATGCACTTCCGTACAGTTTCCTTTCCGGTCGTGCACGCGATAGGAGACGTTGGGCACGGTCGTGATCACGTCCATGCCGAATTCACGGTCGAGGCGTTCCTGAACAATCTCCATGTGCAGCAGCCCCAGGAAGCCACAACGGAAACCGAAACCCAGCGCGACCGAACTCTCCGGCTGGAAGGTGAGCGAGGCGTCGTTCAACTGCAGTTTTTCGAGCGAAGCCCGCAGGTTCTCGAAATCTTCCGTCTCAATCGGGTAGAGGCCGGCAAAGACCATCGGTTTCACTTCCTCGAAGCCGGCAATTCCCTCGCGCGCCGGCCGTGCCACGTGCGTGATGGTATCGCCCACGCGCACTTCGCGGGAGGTCTTGATGCCAGATATGATGTATCCCACGTCGCCCGTCCGCACTTCGTCGCGCGGACTCAGGGTCAGTTTCAGGATACCCACCTCATCGGCATCATATTCTTTTTCCGTGGCGACAAACTTCACCCTGTCATTTTTGCGGATAACGCCGTTCACTACTTTAAAGTAGGCGATGATGCCGCGGAAGGAGTTGAATACCGAATCAAAGATCAGACACTGCAGCGGCGCGTCGGGATCTCCGCCGGGCGGTGGCACCCGTTCCACAATCGCGTCCAGGATGCCGTATACCCCCTCGCCCGTTTTGCCGCTGGCGCGGAGAATCGTTTCCCGTCCGCATCCCAGCAGTTCGACCACCTGGTCTTCTACTTCGTCGGGCATGGCGCCGGGAAGGTCGATCTTGTTGATCACCGGGATGATTTCCAGGCCGTGTTCGATGGCCATGTAGAGGTTGGAAATCGTTTGCGCCTGGATGCCCTGCGCCGCATCGACAATCAGCAGTGCGCCTTCGCAGGCCGCAATCGAACGCGACACCTCGTACGAAAAATCAACGTGCCCCGGCGTGTCGATCAGGTTCAGCGTATACGTTTCGCCCCGGCAAGCGTAGCTCATCTGGATGGCATGACTCTTGATCGTAATGCCGCGTTCGCGCTCCAGTTCCATGTCATCCAGCACCTGCGCCTGCAGATCTTTCCCTTCCACCGTCTTCGTATATTCGAGCAGGCGGTCGGCCAGCGTACTTTTTCCGTGGTCAATATGAGCGATAATACAGAAATTGCGAATATGATCCATCTGCGAAATTTTATTTTTTTGGAGTGCAAAGGTAACAAATATCGCATAAATAGTTTTACTTTTGGCATGGCTATTGATATAAATATCGGAGAAATGGGAATAAAGGAGATAGATGCGGCCTGTTCCGGCATCACGGATGCCCTGGACAGCGGCGAACTGAAAACGGCTTTTGAACTGATACAAAGCCTGGCTGCCGGCGTGCAGGATTTTTCCTGCCGGCACAGGCTGGAGGAGTTGCAGGACACATACAAGTACCTTCTGCACTACTATGCAGAAGGCCTTCGCGATCCGGAGCGGGAGCAAATCTATGCGGATATCCGGACAGGCGCTTACGAACTGGCCGACCGGATCGGGCGCCAAGCCCTTTTGGCCTGCACGCGCACGGATTATAACCGTTCGTGGATGTATTCGATCTGCCGGCCGTCGGTCGGGATGGACGGTCTTGTCGAGCAGTTGCCGGCACAGTATGAAAGGGAAGACATGGAGCCTTTCGAGGCCTCGGTCGGGCAGTTGTTTGATAACGTGTGGAAAACGCTTTTCCTGTCCGGCGACGACACGGTTCCCCTCCGCGAGGCGCTGGCAAGCGAACGTTTCCCCACCCCGGCGAAATGTCAGGTGGTGTCGGCCCTGCAGTTGGGACTGCTGATGTCGTTCGACAAGGAAAAGTTGTACCTCCTGTTCGACGCCGCTGCCGTGGAAGACCCGGAAGTACGCATTCGCGCCCTGATCGCCGTTTGCCTGACGCTTTACCGCTACCGGCAGCGGACCATGTACTATCCCGGCATCCGCCACCGTCTGGACGCCCTGGCCGAAGCGCCGGATTTCGGGCGGATCATGCGGACCATCGTCCTGCGCTTTATCCTTTCGCGCGAGACGGAGAAGGTGACGCACAAAATACGGGAGGAAATTCTGCCGGAAATGATGAAACTGAAGTTTACGTCGCAGGGCGAGCGTTTCGGTATTCTGTCCGACTTTCCGGGCGACGAAATGAACCCGGAAT
>JAIRXI010000037.1 GCA_031268395.1 Tannerella sp.
CATTACAAACTCCCATCAACTGGGAGGCATTACTCCCATCCAATTATAAACAAACGAAAGAGGCATAGCACATAATCAGCTTTTTCTCACTATCAAGACGGTGCATTTGGGATGCTTACACCTTTCCATCACAGGTACTTACCTTTCCACCACAGGTACTTACCTTTCGCCCATAAGTACTTACCTTTCCACCACAGGTACTTACCTTTCCACCACAGGTACTTACCTTTCCACCACAGGTACTTACCTTTCCACCACAGGTACTTACCTTTCGCCCATAAGTACTTACCTTTCCACCACAGGTACTTACCTTTCGCCCATAGGTACTTACCTTTTGCCAACAGGTAGCTGCCTTTCGAGTCCGGAAGAAAAGGCTGCCTGCCGGCAGCAAACGGAATATCTGCCCGTCAACCCGTCCCGGCAGCGCCTCTTCCGGACACGACGGAGGAAGTGTCTGACGAACATGTTGAGATAAAATTTTATCGTCCTCAAAGGACGCCTCATAGAAACCATTGCCCGACAAAATGGAGATGAGCATGTCCCTGCGGGGACGGGCCATATTGCGTTGCGGGCCGTTTTTTACCGGCAGGGCGTCCCGGACACGAGGGATAACGGCTAATGGACCTTTCGGGATTATTTCACATTCCCGAATGGCGGCCGTCCAGTCTGCGGAGGCATATCTTTATGTTGCCGCCAGGATAAAATCGGACATGGCAGTGAAACAGCCGGCCTGTTCGTCCGGGGCGAACAGGCAGCAGTGGCCGCCTCCGGTGGAAAGCAGATGAAATTCTTTCAGATAGGGAATGATTTTCTGCGCCCGCTCAATCACGGCTTCGCCGGGAAACAGGGCGTCCGATTTTTCGGCAATCACGCATACCGGCGCATTCAGTTTTCGGAGGCTTTTCCTGCTGAAATAGTTGACAGTCCCGTTTTCTGCTTTTGCATGGAGCATAAGCATCCGGATAGCGTCCGTCACATCTGCCGGCGGAAAGGGCCATACCGATTGCAGCGCTTTTTTTACACCGTCCGCCGTCAGGACGTTTTTCTTCTGCGCCTCCCGTGCCAGCCGGATGATTCCGGAGAGCGTCGAAACGCCTGCCAGTCCGGAGGGCATGACAAGCAACAGCCGTTCGATGCGCAACACGGAAGTTTCGCAAAGTTGCAGTGCGATCCCGGCGCCGAACGAACAGCCCAGCACCGGCGCCGCCGACAACTCCAGCGCGTCCATCACCTGACACGCCCATTCGCCGTATTCCGCTCTGGAGAAGGACAGGCGTTTTTCGGTGCTGAATCCGACCTGTCCAACCGGGTCGGGCACAATCAGTCGAAACCGGTTCAGGTCCAGCCCCCGCACCAGCGGACGAACGGCCAGCGGATTCAGCGCGTATTCCCCGTAAAAGACCAGTACGGGCCGGCCCGCCGGATGACCGTACAGCATGACGTGTGTATCGCCGAAATCCGTTTTCACCATGCGTTCCGCCAGCGGCACATTCAGTTCCGCCAGCAGTTTCCGGTAGAGGTTGTGGAGGAGGTGACGCCCTTCTCTGGACCGGTAGACCTCCGATTCGTACTTGTGTTCCACGGCTGTAACGGACATGCGGTTTATTTCTTCCGGGACAGTCGCCATACGCTCCGGACGATCCCCCGCAGGACAGCGGACAGCACATACAGGCCGGCACCGATGCAGGCAACCCAGAGGAGTTGCGTCCACAATTCGTGCCAGGGTGTACGGTAAACCAGAATGGCATACACGTTCATCAGCAGCGCGGCGATGAAGGAGCCGCACAGCCAGCGGATTTCTTGTTTCTGCCGCTTAACGGAGATCAGGATATCTTTCATCTCATGCAAAGTTTAAATAAGGTATTTTGTATTCGTCCGGGAAGGTGACGATGCGCTGCTCTTCCATAGCCTGCAGTCCCAGCAGTGCCAGGACGGAGGAGTAATAGGCCTCTTCTACCAGGTTGGGCGCCGGCCGGCCGGTGACGGCCGCCTCGCAGAAGGCGGCCAGCAGTTCCACCGAACCGTCGCTCGCGAATCCCGTGGTCGAGGCGCCGTCATGCGAACTCACCCTGTCTGTCACGAAATAGCCCGTGTTCTTTACCGCCGTTTCCGGCACCCAACTCGGGCCGGCAAACGAGACACGGTCGAAAACCTGATGCTCGATCTGGTTGATCAACTGCATGATGCCGGATGCGGGCTTTATTTCTTCAAAATAATATTTCCCCTTTTCAAATTCCATTGTTCCACTGCTGCAGAGCAGTTCCTCCTCCAGGCCGTAAAAACGGTTGGAGATGATGGACTCCCAGGTCATCTTGACGCCGCCGGCATAGCGGTATACCAGGCTGACATTGTCGTATACCTCGCGGCCGTCCTTCCAGTAGACGAGGTCGCCGAATCCGGAGACTGTTTCGGGGATCATCTTCATGGCCCAGTTCCCCACCTGTAGCTGATGGGTAGCCAGTTCCGTCATCAGCCCCCCGGAAAATTCCCTGTACAGCCGCCAGTTGATTTTCCGTTCCAGGCCGGGGGTGGGTACGGGCCTCCGCCAGTCGTTGTTGCGAAACCAGTAGGTGCGGATACCGGTGATTTCACCAAGCATGCCTGCATGGATCATCTCAATGGCCCGAAGGTATTTGGGATCGTAGAGGCGCTGCTGGCCGATGAACAGCACTTTGCCGCTACGCTTGAATGCCCGGTACATGGCCAGGCATTCGGCTGGAGAGAGGGCCATGGACTTTTCGCAGAAGACGTGTTTCCCCGCCTCCAGTGCGTCGATCGTAATCGCCGGATGCGCGTTCAGGGGCGTGGCCACGAGTACGGCCCGGATATCCCTGTTTTCCAGCGCCTGCCGGTAGTCTGTATACGTTCTGGCTGCCGGGTACAAGGCGGCTGCCTCCTTCAGGTGAGGCGCATAGTCGTCACACAGGGCAGTCACTTCCACGTTCGGCAGGCCGCGCAGGTTTTGCAGGTGATACTGCCCTCGCGAACCGGTACCGATAACGGCCAGTGTCACCTTCTCCCGCGCTATTTCCTTTTTTTCGTCTTCGCTGCACGACTGCAGCCAGGGAAAGGCCCCAAGCAGCGTGCCGCAGCCGCCGATGGCACCCACGTGCCTGAAAAAATCCCTCCGGCTGACGGAGGTTTGTTCCAACATGTTATTCATATAACTTATATTCTATTATTTTGAATCGGTTCACTATATTTTCCACTTTCCCGGGCACGGCCACCATCAGCGCCGTCGTCAGGGCTTCCGCATCGACCGGATCGACGGCTGCGACGGCCACCGTTTTCCGTCCCGTTACGCAAACGCCCGTTTCCGGGTTCACGATGTGTGCCGGACGGGCGGGCCTGTTGCCGGAGACCGACAGGGAGCAGTCGCGCAGGCGCATGACCCCCGTCCGTTCCCCCGTGCAGGGGTTGTCTATTCCCACCGGCCAGCAGTCTCCGTGCGGATGCGTCCCCACTGCCAGTACCGAACTGTCGCCGAAATTGATCAGCGCGCGCACCACCGCTTCCTCCTCCAGCAGCCGGCGCAGTTGCCGCAGTGCATATCCCTTGCCATAGCCGCCGAGGTCGAAATCGGCACGCCCTTTCAGGAAAACCGTCCGGTTCACGTCGTCAAATTCCACCGCGTCAAAGCGGCCGCGCGTGATATCGAAACAGCCATCCGTCCATTCAAAATAGCGCCGGCAGTCCTGCAAAACCGTCCACAATTCCCCGGCCATCCCCACCGGGCAAATGGCCGCATCACGATTCACCCGGTAAAGCGCGCTTTCCGGATCAAAACGGTTCAGTAACCGTTCCACACGCCGGATTTCGATTTCCATCCTGCTGCACAAGATGTCCAGCGCCGCAGGATCTTCTCCGAACAGCAACATGTCCAGCCGCGTCCCCATCAAAAGCGGGACGGACGCATGGAAAAGTTGCGACGAAGGATAGTAATTCGTATACATGCTACATTTCGATATTCCCTGTTACTGCCCGCACCCGCACGCTGACGGCATAGCCGGATGAATATCCGGGTGCACCTCTAACCGCTTCCGCGATCTCCGCAGATCAATCTTTCTCCTTCAGAACCGTCTTTCCCTGTGCGCCGGCCTGCTGCGCCAAGATGTTCCTGTAGCGCTCGAAGGCGGCATTCAGATCGTTGAGAAGCAGTTCATAAGCGGCCAAACCGTGACCTGTCGACACCACGTCGAAAAAATTGAGGATTGTCTGCAAGGCCTTGTCCACGTCGACACGGACTGTATGCATCCGTAGCAGCGGTCGCTTTGCCGTTTCGTCGCAGTCCACCTTTAGCAGATCCTTTAATTTTCTGTTTTCCAGTCCAATCTGCTCCACCCAGTCCGTCAGGGCAAGTGTCCGGACACAGGCGGAAGCCGTGCCGGAGGCAAGTTCGTGCAGAAAGTCGTCGATGGCGGCCGTTCCCTCATCGAGTGTTCTGGCGGCGATGCTGCCGTAGCGGTCAAAGATGGTGGACCGTTCCCCGGCAGCCTCGCGTTTCCCGGCATCAAAGTGGTTAAGGCCGGACTCGATGGCGTCGGACAGTCCGCGACAGTATCTTCCGCAAACACAATCCTGCGCCTGAATCTCGACCGTATATTCGCTTTTCTGCATTATGTCGAGAAGGGATACCTCCGTGGTCACGAGTTGTCTGTATCCTGCGTACACGGATTCAATGCCAAACTGCACGGGGTTGTACCGACCTATCGCGGCAATCACCGTTTCATGCAGTTCCACATGCGTTTCGTTGCGCAGATTTTCAAAATGTACCCTGATAATTTGTCGTTTCATGACGAGTCTCTGTTTATAAATCAATACTTGTTGCAATAAATGATATTTGAGAAAAGTGCGCTTTGAACGGCGCCCGACGGCTGTTGAAAATCCCTCCGAAGGCCCGGAAACATAGATCCTGTTGAAGGATCCGCCGAAGGTTCGGAGACGTTTTTAGCGGACGATACCGGAGGATTTCCGAAATTGTCCGGGAAACTTGGCTGGCTGGCAGGCATCCGTCCGAAAAAAGAGAAGTCTGCAAAACCGGTAAATGTTCCATATTTAACCATTATGTATCAATTACATTATTCGCCGCGAAAGTAACCATTTTTTTTTGAGCCATGCCATTATTACGCGGATTTTTTACTTGGAATCCGGATCAGACAGGATTTTTTGTACAAGAATCTCTGCCGGCGGAATGCCTTTACAGACAGCCGGGACGGTACTGTCCCGGGACGCCGGCGAGACTGAAACGCCGAAAGCTATTTCCTGTCCAGCAAAATCAGCCTGGCCACAGCGCCATTCACTTCGCCGTTTTCGCCGAACGCTACGCCGCGAATGTTGAAGCGACGTTCGATTTCATCAATGGTCTCGTTGCCGATGCCGTTCTCGCTCAGGCGGGTGGTCAGTCCGAGCGAACGGAAAAAGACGTCCGTCCGGGCGATGCTTTCGTCGATACGCTCGTCGCGGCTGCCTTCCGTGATGCCCCACACCCGTTCGCCGTACTGGAGAATCTTGTCGCCCTTGCGCTGGCGCAGGACATTCATCGTTCCCGGCAGTACAATAGCCAGCGTATGGCCGTGTGAAAGACCATGCAATGCCGTCAATTCATGGCCGATCATGTGCGTCGCCCAGTCCTGCGGCACGCCTCCCAGTCCCAGGAAACCGTTCAGTCCCAGCGTGGCCGAAAGCATGAAGTCGGCCATCAGGTCGTAATCACGCTGATTCTCGCGTATCTTCGGCGCAATCTCGACCAGCGTCTGTAGAATACCTTCCGACCAGCGATCCATCGGGCGCGATACTCCCGTCACTGTCAGGTACTGTTCCATCACATGCACAAACGTATCGGCCAGACCGTTGGCCACCTGGCCGGCAGGCAGCGTGAAGGTCGCCTCCGGGTCGAGGATGGAAAACACCGGATAGTCGGTCTTGATACCGTATTTTTCTTTTGTCCCGTAGCAGGAAATCACGGCGTTGCGGTTCATCTCCGTACCCGTGGCCGGCAAGGTGACGACGGTCGCCAGTGGCAGACCGTGCGGCAGAGGCTTCTGGCTTTTGACCAGTTCCCAGGCATCGCCTTCATACAGTATGCCCGCAGCAACCAGCTTGGAACCGTCCGCCACCGACCCGCCGCCCACAGCAACAACCCAGTCCACCTTCTCTTCCTTGCCCAGTGCAATCGCCCTGCGCAATGTTTCAACCGACGGGTTGGGTTCGATGCCCCAAAATTCCACCGTGCAATAACCTTTCAATGCGCTGACAACCTGGTCATACACGCCGTTCTTTTTAACGCTTCCGCCACCGAAAGTGAGCAAAATCCGCTTTCCGGCGGGTATCTCTTCCGGCATACGGGCAATCATCCCCTTACCCATCATGAGTTTCACAGGATTCTGAAAAATAAAACCATTCATATCGTTATCTTTTTTAGTTTTTAGACTGTGCAAAAATAATACGGAAAAC
>JAIRXI010000075.1 GCA_031268395.1 Tannerella sp.
ATTTTTCGTTTTTGACCCGACTGGACGGTCGCCAGAGCGGAGAATTGCCTATTTTTGCCAAAGTAATACGACTTCGTTGAAATGTGTTACCTTTGTCAGGTTGTTTTGCTTTTAAAAAACATTCATGGAACAGTTACCAATCATCGTACTGCTGTTGTACGCATTGTATGAAGGGTTGCTTCACGCATTCGAGGCCGACCACATACTGGCTGTGACGAACATCGTGTCGCAGCGAAGCAAAGTTTTCCCCGCGCTCAAGGACGGTGTTTTCTGGGGGCTGGGGCATACGTCCACCATTTTCCTGATAGGGATCCTCATGATTCTTTTCAAGGTAAATATTCCCGAACACTCGTTTTCGTATTTCGAAGCGGCCGTCGGAGGGATGCTGATACTTGTCGCCACGTACCGTTTTTACATCTTCATGCGCGACGAGCAGACCGTGTTTCACACCCACCGCCACGAACATGCGGGCGAAAATCGCCACCCTCACGTACATGTGCATTTGAAAGGAAACAGGCTGCACCGGACATCGTACGGCATCGGCATCGTCCACGGGCTGGCAGGCAGCGGCGCACTGGTAGTGCTTGTGATGACGCAGATCGGAACCGTTGCAAACAGCCTGCTATATCTGCTTATTTTCGGCATCGGCTCCATTGCCGGCATGACGCTGGTTGCCGGCGTGTTCAGCATTCCGTTTTCAAGGAAACTCATCGGTTCAAAAATATTGCGGACGGTATTGGTACTCCTGTCGTCCGTCCTGTGTTTCGGATACGGATGTTACGTGATTTATGAAAACCTGTTCGCCTGAAAACTGAAAATGGACAAGCTGGAAAATCTGAAACAAACCGTTGCTTCCTACGGGAAACTGTGCGTCGCCTATTCCGGCGGCGTGGATTCGTCGTTTCTGGTGCACGTGGCCAGAAATATACTGGAAGACAATGCCCTGGCCGTACTGATTGATTCGCCGGTACTGGCGCGGCGCGACAGGGCGACAGCGATTGATATTCTCAAAAACCTCGGCATACGCTACGAAGTGGTAAAAGAAAACCCCTTCGACTCGGCTGACTTTACCGAAAACAGCCGGATGCGCTGCTATTTCTGCAAAAGGAACAATTATACCCTGATCGCCGAGGTTGCCCGGCGACATGGCATCACATACATTGCCGACGGCCAGAATGCCGACGATGCGCTGTCGCCCCATCGCCCGGGCATGAAAGCCGGCCGCGAGATGGGTGTTGTCAGTCCGTTGGCAGACTGCGGTCTGACAAAGGACGATATCCGCCGGTACAGCCGCGAACTGGGCGTAACGACGTGGAACAAACCGGCCAACGCCTGTCTATCCTCGCGTATTCCCTACGGAACGGAAATTACGAAAGAACGCCTGTCCGCCGTCGAAGCTGCCGAGGAAACATTACGCCGGCGCGGAATGGAAGGCTGCCGCGTGCGCTGGCACGGCAACATCGCCCGTATCGAAGCTCCGCGCGAATACTTTGACGCAATTCTCCGCACGCCGGAAATAGCCGGCGAAATCAAGTCGCTGGGATTTACGTATATTACGCTCGACATCGAAGGCTTCCGCAGCGGCAGCATGAACGACAGCGCCGGAGACGATGCATAAAACTGTCCTTCCCCGCCGTCGGGAAACGAAGCCGTCGACAGCCGCACCCCGGTCGGCGACGGCATCATCCGGGCTATCAGACCTGTTTAATGTAACTCATATATGGATATAAGAAAACTGCTGGCAGACGTAAAGAGCGGCGCCGTATCGGTGGAAGAGGCCGAAACACGATTGAAGATCCAGCCTTTCGACGACCTCGGATATGCCGTCGTCGACCACCACCGCCGGATACGCAACGGCTGTCCGGAGGTGATTTATTGCGCCGGAAAGACCGTTGCGCAAATCGAAGGCATTATTGAAAACATGCTCTCGCACGACAGCAGCATATTGGCCACCAGAGCATCGACGGATGTGGCGCAGGCCGTTTTGAAACGCTATCCCGAAGCGGAATGGCATCCCTCGGCGGGCACCGTTGTCATCCGTCGCCGGCCCGTGGAGAAAACGGCCGGCGGCAAGATCTTAATCGTCACGGCGGGTACATCCGACATCCCGGTGGCCGACGAAGCCGCCGTCACGGCCGAATTTCTCGGCAACGAAGTCGAACGGCTGTGCGATGTTGGCGTGGCCGGACTTCACCGGCTGCTGGCCAAACTCAACGTCATTGCTTCGGCCAGCGTCATCATCGTAATAGCCGGCATGGAAGGTGCTTTGGCCAGCGTCATAGGCGGCCTGACCGACAAACCGGTCATCGCCGTACCGACCAGCGTCGGCTATGGGGCAAGTTTCGGAGGCCTGTCGGCCTTGCTGTCCATGCTCAATTCCTGTGCCAGCGGCGTCGCGGTAGTCAATATCGACAACGGCTTCGGCGCAGCATATATTGCGAACAGCATTAACCGGGTAAATGCCGGACGGCAAACGGAAACGGCCTCCGATACGGGACGTCCGGATCCGCAGTGAACAGTGAAAAACCCGTTGGAAAAACTGGAAATGAACACTTCGGAAAAATCGGCCGGAACCGTTATCCCCGCAGCCCGAAAATCGGACGCTTTACCAGATTTTATTACCTAATTTACGCTACAAATGACTATCCTTTATTTTGACTGTTTTGCGGGCATCAGCGGCGACATGACGCTTTCCGCCCTGCTCGACCTGGGAGTGGATCTCGAACGGCTCACCGGCGAACTGAAAAAGCTCCGGCTGGACGGCTGGGAACTCAGGCTGTCGGAAGTTTCAAAACACGGTATCGGCGCCAAGCATGTGGACGTGATTGTGGAAGAACAGGCGCATACCCATACTCACAAAGGCCTGCACCTGTTCCATCATCACCGCCGTCATGAACATCCGCACGTCCACCGGACCATGGCCGACATCGCGCGCCTCATCGACGGAAGCGACATCTCCGCCGGCGCCCGGGACCTGGCAAAACGCATTTTCATGCGCCTGGCCGTGGCGGAGGCGAAAGTACATGGTTCGACGCCGGACGAAGTGCATTTCCACGAAGTCGGAGCGGTCGATTCGATTATCGACATCGCGGGCACGGCCATCTGCGTGGACATGCTTGCGCCGGACAGAATCTGCGCTTCCGTCGTGCACGACGGACACGGGTTTGTCAAATGTCAGCACGGAACGATTCCCGTGCCCGTGCCCGCCGTGACGGAAGTGCTGGCGGCCAGAGGCGCCGCTTTCAGGCAGCTGGACGTCGAAGGCGAGTTGACGACGCCCACCGGGGCAGCCATTATTGCCGAACTGGCCGAAACCTTCGGCCCGATGCCGGAGATGACCGTCACTCGAACCGGCTACGGCGCCGGGACAAAAGACTTCCCCATCCCCAACCTGCTGCGCGTTGTCCGCGGCGAAGCGGTTGCCGAAGCGACGCCGAAGCGGCACACCGTCGCCGTCATCGAAACGAATATCGACGACACGACGCCGGAAATACTTGGTTACGTGATGGAACAACTGCTCGAAGCCGGTGCGCGCGATGTCTTTTTCACCCCCGTTTACATGAAGAAGTGCCGCCCGGCCACGTGGCTTCACGTGCTTTGCGACGAGGCGGACATCCCCGCCATGGAACGCATCCTGTTTACCGAGACTTCGACCATCGGTTTGCGGAAATACAGCGTCGAAAGGACGTGCCTGCCCCGCAAAGCCGTCACCGTATCCACGCCCTACGGCGAAATCGGAGCCAAGGAAACGGTCTTTGGCGGGACCTCCCGCATCTCCATCGAATATGAGGATGCCCGCCGCATTGCACGGGAAAAGGGCCTTCCCCTGCAGGATGTATACGGGTCGGCTGCCGCCTGCCTGCGGCAGAAAGGAACGCGTTTATAGACACTCCGGACCGTTACGCCCGCCGGGCCGGCCTGTATGGAGTCTTCATACTGGTAAGTATGAACACTTCATACTGGTAAGTATGATGACTTCATACTGGTAAGTATGAACACTCCATACTGGTAAGTATGAAAAGACCGGTTGAAATATGCCCCTGAACCGCTCGACGGCCACCCCCTGAAAAATGGCTGTCCGTCCAAATTATCACCCTGCGTGCGCAGGCGGTTTTATTTTTTTTGTACTTTTGCGGGGTAATCAAAACATCGGATCGTCATTATGACCAAAGAGGAAATATACTCATTTTATCGGACTACGGTACAGACGCGGGAAAAATGGAACCGGCGAAATTTATTCTATCATCAGTTGCTGGAACAGTACTGTTCGTTCATCATCCCCGAAGGGAAAAGAGTGATGGAGGTCGGCTGCGGGAGCGGGAATCTGCTGAATGCGGTGAAACCGGCTTTCGGAACGGGCATCGACTTTGTGCCGGAACTGATCGAAATCGCACAACGAAAATATCCGCACTTGCATTTCATTGTGGACGACGTGGAAGAGTTGCAGACCGGCGGCGAGACTTTCGACTATATCATCCTCAGCGATCTGATGGGATGCCTGTGGGATGCACAGAAGGCCATTCACAACATCCGCAGGCTGTGTCATCCCCAGACGCGCGTGGTGATTACACATTACAACTTTCTATGGGAGCCTGTGATCAAACTGCTGGAAGGGATCGGCCTGAAACAGAAGCAACCCACTGCAAACTGGTTTTCAGCAAAGGATACGGAGGGGCTGCTGCAACTGGAAGGTTTCCAGACAATACGGGTGGAGCGGAAAATCCTTCTGCCCGTCTACATTCCCCTGCTGCACAGCCTGTGCAACGGTCTGCTGGCAAATCTGCCGGGATTCAACCGCCTGGGACTTGTCAACCTGCGCGTTGCACGTCCAATACTGCACGGGGAACGTCACTTTTCGGTATCCGTCATCATCCCCGCGCGCAACGAAAGGGGAAATATCGAACATGCCATCCGGCGGACACCCGTTTTCGGTACGCATCAGGAATTTATCTTTATCGAAGGGCACTCTTCCGATCAGACATACGAAGAAATATGCCGTGTACAGGCCGCCTGGCCGGAAAAAGACATCAAGGTGATGCGGCAAACCGGGAAAGGAAAGGGAAATGCCGTGCGCGAAGCTTTCGAGGCCGCAACGGGAGAGGTGCTGATGATCCTGGACGCCGACCTGACCATGCCGCCCGAGGAATTGCCTAAATTCTACCAGGCCCTCTATCACAACAGAGGCGAATTTATCAACGGATGCCGGCTGGTCTATCCGATGGAGAAAAACGCCATGCGGTTTCTGAATCTGCTGGGAAACAAGTTTTTCGGATGGTTTTTCTCCTACCTGCTGGGGCAGCGTCTGAAAGACACGCTGTGTGGCACGAAAGTACTGTTCCGGCAGGATTATGAAACCATCAGGGACCACCGCTCTTTTTTCGGCAATTTCGATCCGTTTGGCGACTTTGACCTCCTCTTTGGCGCCGCCAAGCAAAACCTCAAAATCGTGGAAGTGATCATACGCTACAGGGATCGCGCCTACGGATCCACTCAAATCAGCCGTTTCCGCCACGGCTTGCTGCTGCTGAAAATGAGTTTCTTTGCCGCACGCAAAATCAAATTTACCGAATTTCTGAAGATCGGAAAAAAATTCAGACTGTAAACAGGCAAGTGAAAATTTTGTATATTTGCCGAACTATAAAGTAAAACGATGAATAATAACAATCCTTCGAAAAAACAGAGACAGCGGAGAGGACAAACGTCCGGACGGACTCCCTCGCGAAATATGTATGACGTCCTCAACGGCTTTTTTGAACGGCACGAGCTGTTTTTTTTCCGGCTTTCGATGATATTGAGCGCACTGATGTGCGTACTCATGTTCGACGTAAAGGTCACTCAGAGCGGCGACGACTGCGATTATCTTATCGCGGCGGACACATTCTGGCATCATTTCACTTTTCCCTCGGCCCACGGGCCGCTGTACTCCATTGTACTGTCGCCTTTCGTAGGCCTTTTCGGCATGAAACTGATCCTGCTCAAGTCGCTCTCGTCCATTTTCATCGTACTTTCCATCTGGCTTTTTTACAAAAGTTTCCGCGGGAAGGTTCCGGCCGTGATCCTGATGCCGGCATTGCTGTTGACCGGCGTCTGTTCCTACCTGTTTTTTTACGCCTCCCATACGTATAGCGAACCGCTGTTCATGCTGATGCAGGGACTGTTTATCTATTTTTTTTCCAGCTACTTTCTGGGAGAAGAGGAAGTCTCCTGCTCGCCGAAGAGAGACTGGCGAAAATACCTTATACTGGCCGGTCTGGCGCTGGGAATGACCCTGACCCGCAGTATCGGCTACGGTGTACTGGGCGCTGTCATCCTCTTTTTTGCCATCCGGCTGCGCTGGAAAGATCTGCTCTGCATGGTGGCCGCGTCCGCGCTGGTGTTCGGGTTGTTCAAAGTGATCCAGGCCCTTGTCTGGCCGGGTAGCGGAGAAGCGTATGCCCTCACTTCGGTGCTGAACAGGGACGCATACAATCCGGCGCTGGGAATGGAAGATTTTCCCGGACTGGTCCGCCGGTTTATTGAAAACTCGAATATCTATTTTTCTTCCTTCCTGACCCAGTTTTTGGGGTTGATCGGTGAACGCCCGAGCAATTACATCACCATAAAGCCGGTACGCACCATCCTGATATATGCCCTGTATGCACTCAGCATGGCCGTCATTTTCAAGCGGAATAAAGCGCTGCTGTTTACGGGTCTGTATGTCGGCGCCATGATTTTTGCCACCTTCCTGCTGCTTCAGGCCATGTGGGCGCAGGATCGCCTGATTGTCATCTATTATCCGTTTATCCTGCTCTTTTTGCTGGGCGGAATCTGTTATCTGTTTCAAATCGGGAAACTGCGGAAAGGCTTCCTTATATATCCGGTCGCAGCGCTTCTCGTCTGTGTTGGGACACTGTCCATCACGAAAAACAGGATTGAACGGAATCTTCCCGTATTGCAGCACAATTTGATGGGAGACCCGCTGTACGGATGGACGCCGGACTGGCAAAATTTCGTCAGAGGATCTCAGTGGGCCGTTCAACATCTGGAAAAGGATGCGGTGATCCTCAGCCGCAAGCCCTCTATTTCCAAAGTGTACACCGGACGTGATTTTGCAGCTTCGTTCCAGGCCATGGTCGCTCCGAACGATGTGCTGGAAGGACTTTCGTACGAAGATCGAACCCTGGTGGTTGTCAGCGTAACCCGGCAAGTTCCCCAGGGAGAGCCGCTGCGATACATCGTAACCAGTCAGGTCGACCAGTTTACGATTGACGGAGTACAGACAAAAGGCGTTTACGTTTATGCAGTCCCGAACGGAGAACTGGACAAGATCACCGAACAGCTCCAAAGTCAGCAGATAAAGTACACCCTGGACTACAACGATTTTCTGGCGCAGAGTAAAACGATTAACAACATGCGCATCTACGATCCGGATATGATGTGCCAGCATTTGACGGACAGCAAAATCGATTACCTCCTGTTGCCGCAGCTCCGGATGGATCCGATGAAAAAGAACGGCATGTTCATCAATAATATACACCGTTTTGTCTGGTATATTTCCCTTAAAGATCCGGAACGTTTCCGGCTGGTTCACACGGAAGGAAGTGACGAACCCTGCGAGATTGTCAAATTTGTCCGGTAACGCTACCGATACCGCATTTCACCTGTAAAAAATAAAAGCATGTTCAGAATCGGCTGCCATTTATCTGCCTCCAAAGGCTTCCTGGCCATGGGCCGGGATGCCGTCCGCATCGGAGCGAATACGTTCCAGTTTTTCACCCGCAATCCGCGCGGCGGAAGCGCCAAAGCCATTGACGAAAAAGATGTGGCCGCTTTTCTGGCGCTGGCGGAAGCGCACGACATCCGATCCCTGGTGGCCCATGCGCCCTATACGCTCAATGCCTGCGCCGTCGATGCAGGCATTCGGCAGTTCGCCGCCAATACCATGGCCGACGACTTGCGACGCATGGAATACCTCCCCGGCAATTTCTACAATTTCCATCCCGGAAGCCATGTGCAGCAGGGCGTGGAAACGGGGATACGCCTGATTGCGGAGATGCTCAACAACATCCTCCGGCCCGAACAGACAACCGTCGTCCTGCTGGAAACCATGGCCGGAAAGGGAAGCGAGATCGGCCGTAGCTTTGAAGAGCTGCGGACCATTATCGACAGGGTGGAACTGAAGCATCTGCTGGGCGTTTGCCTCGACACCTGCCATGTTTCCGACGCGGGATATGATATTATTCATGATCTGGACGGGGTGCTGGTGGAATTTGACCGCGTGATCGGACTGGAAAGGTTACGGGCCATTCATCTCAACGACAGCCTGAACGTGCCGAACAGCCACAAAGACCGCCATGCCCGAATCGGCGAAGGGAAACTGGGGCTTGAGGCCCTCGTCCGCGTGATCCGTCATCCGGCGTTACGGGATTTGCCTTTTAACCTGGAAACGCCGAACGAACTCGACGGCTATGCGGCGGAAATCAATTTACTGAAAAGCTTTGCCCGTTAATCGCTCCACTCGTTTACCGTCTGATTGAGCGCCAGCAGTTCGTCCAGCATGGCGCGATGATTGCTCAGGCGGGGCACTTTATGCTGGCCGCCCAGTTTGCCTTTTATTTTCAGCCACCGGAGAAACACGCCCTTTCGCGCCGGAATGATCTCCGGCAATTGCAGGGATATTTCCCGGTAACGTTTAGCCTCGTAATCCGAGTTTAACGTCTGGAGCGCGCTGTCCAGCGCAACCGCAAACTCCCCGACCGAGGCCGGGGGTTTCTCGAACTCAATCAGCCACTGGTGCCGTCCTTTCGCCCTGTCCAGCAGAAACAGCGGCGCCGCCGTATACGCGTTCACTTCCGCGCCCGTCTGCCGGCAGGCCATCCGGATACCTTTCTCCGCATTGTCCACCATCAATTCTTCGCCGAAGGCATTGATATAATGCTGCGTCCTTCCGGAGATCACGAACTTGTGCGGAAAAAGCGACGTGAACCGTACCGTATCCCCGATCCGGTAGCGCCACAGTCCCCCGGCCGTGGAGATGACCATGGCATAGTTTTCGCCCGTCCTCACGTCCTCCAGCGGAAGCGCAACCGGCGATTCCACGCCCGATTCGGCCATG
>JAIRXI010000108.1 GCA_031268395.1 Tannerella sp.
TAGAGATGGTGAAAGTGGCGCTGAAAGGAGCCGAAGAACGCGGAATGATTTGCGACATCATTGTCGGGTCGGGATGGCCCTTCGGAGCGGAATTTCTGCAGGGCGACGAACGTTCGCAATTGATAACGCTGAGCAGTCGCAAAGTAACAGGTCCGGCGACCATTACAGTCGAAACGGCAGAGTTATTGAAAGAGGCGGCGCCGGAAGGAACATCAATGTACAGGGAAGCCGTCAGCGAAATACACTCAATATGCCTGGCGCCCACACAGATGGATTCGTTTACTCCTCCAACATGGCTGGCTTTAGATAAGGACAAAAGCACGTTGAGCATAGACGTACCTGCAGGCGAACATATACTATATACGGTAGTTAAAGTCACCGGTTTTCAGGCAGTCATCAACGGAGCGCCCGGAGCGGCAGGTCCGGTGTTGAATCATTACAATACCCAGTCCGTCATGAAATTTCTCAACCGGATGTCGGATAACTTATTCCCCGCTATCAAAGGATTAAAATCTTTCAGAGCAATGTTCTGCGACAGTATGGAACTCGAAGGCGCCAACTGGTGTTCCGATTTCATCGCCGAATTTAAACGGCGCAGAACTTACGACGTAACGCCTTATCTCCCTTTTATCCTCTACAAAGTAGGACACATGGGACGCCCTATTCAGGGAGCCGAAATCACTCAGCTGTCGGGAACGGCACAGGAAGAAGTTGCACGCGTGCGTTACGATTTCTTTGTCACCTGTATGGAAATCATGCGTGACCGTTTCCTGATTCCATACACGCAATGGTGCAATATACACGGATATCAGTCGAGAGTACAAACCTACGGACGTGAATTTCACCCGCTGGAGGCGTCCATGAATATCGATATTCCCGAATGTGAAACATGGATATGGAGTAGCGACGGTAGCGGCAACCGCGATTTTGCAAAGAATCCGACCTATACCAACGTCAATAAATTTGTCGCTTCGGCAGCCCATTATGCCGACAAAAAGATAGTCAGCTGCGAAGAATCGACCAACACTTCGGTGGTTTTCAACATGACTTTGGAACGGCTCAAAATGTCGGGCGACATGAGTAACCTCTCCGGCGTGAATCATTCGATTCTGCACGGGTTCAATTATACGCCGCTCGAAGCGCCTTTCCCCGGATGGATTCGCTATGGTATGTATCTCAACGAACGTAATCTGTGGTGGCAGTATTTTAAGCTGTGGGCAGACTATAAGACCCGCGTTTCGTTGGTGTTGCAGGAAACGGAGGCTTTTGCAGATATTGCTGTAATGCACCCGCTCGCCGACATGTGGACAAAATTCGGAACGCAACGCGATCCGTTCCCCGAGTTGCACTATCCGGAATATCAGTATAAAGTGTGGGACGGTATTCACAAAAACGGAAACAGTTGCGACTATACCAGCGAAGCAATTATACAGAAGAGCATTGTCGAAAACGGATTCCTGAAATACGGGAAACGTAAATACAATACTCTCATCTTGATAGAAGTGGAAACTATGGAGCCGGCAACCGCTTCGGCATTGGCAAACTTCGTCAAGAAAGGAGGAAAAATCATTTTCGTAGGAAAAGAACCTTTCAAATCGTCGGGACTGAAAAACTATCGGAGCAACGACAAAAAAGTAGCGCAAACAATTACCACAATGAAACGCGCCTGTCCGGCACAGGTGTTCACGGTAAATGCTCCGGACAACGACATAGTGGCATGGTTTAAGGATGTACAGCAGAAATGCGGCATAAAACCCTACATGCATATCGACCGTCCGAATGAATACGTTAGCCAAATAAGGCAGACGACAAACGGCAAGGATATTTTCTTTATCTGCAACCGCAGTTCCGACGAACATTTTATAATCAAAGCCGATTTCCCCGAATCGAAGGGTTCTCCCTGGTTGTGGAATCCGGAAACCGGCGAACGTTATCCTTACCCTACTGTTTCGGGCAGTACGCTGAACATTGATCTTCCTCCGGCAAGTTCGCAACTCATAGTGTTCGATACGGCAGCCGAAGGCTCGAAAGCTCCGGTATTGCCTGCCGAAACTCAGGGCATGGAACTGACAGGCTGGAATTTGAGAATGGAACATATCAACGGTACTACTCAGGAAAAACAGTTGCTATCGCTTACTGATATCGCTGCCGACGAAAAGACCCGCTCATTTGCAGGGCGTCTCTTTTATGAAAAGACTTTAAACGGTAATGCGGCGTCATTCAATTGGCTTGATTTGGGAAAAGTGTACGGCGTTTCGGAAGTAACATTGAACGGCGAAAAACTCGGTTGCCAATGGTATGGCAGGCATCTGTACCGTATACCGGAACATCTGGTTAATGCCGAATCGAAAACCGTGCAGATAAAAATAACCACCACGCTGGGTAATTATTTCAAATCGAATCCTCAGAATAAGGTCGGACACGATTGGACACGCGGACAGGCATGGCAGCCGACAGGAATGTTGGGACCAGTAAAACTGTTGTAGACACAAAGAACAAAAAGAGGAGGAATGCCGATAGAAAAACAAAGAACCGACGTTTTCGTCATTTTCTTTTGTTTGTTCTTCAGAAATAAAATCTTACAATGACGACAGGATGCGGCTTTTGAGACAACCCCGAACACAAAACACACTTCGGGTTCGAACCTGAAGCATGAAATGAACACAAAACATGCTTCGGGTATCTACCCGAAGCATGAAATGAACACAAAACATGCTTCGGGTATTGTCTTTCGCTAAAAAAAGTTGACTCACAAAAGAGTTAAATTTATGCATTTAAAGACAAAGCAACAAAAGTTGTATTATGAAGAAGTGATTAGATTACGCAAAGAGTATGGTTATGGTG
>JAIRXI010000126.1 GCA_031268395.1 Tannerella sp.
CCGAACGATCTCGGACGTGCAGATGCCGTCTGGGAACAGCCCGGCCTGACGGTGGTCGCCGAAATAAAATACCATGCCGAAAAAAAGACGGATGCCTTGCTCGGCGAAGCCCTTGCTCAAATTCACGAACGTCGCTATTACAACAGATATGCCGGAAAAGTAATTCTGCTCGGCATTGCATTTTCGGGAAAAGAGGTCGGTTGCCGAATGGAAGAATTGAGCGCGGAGAATTGAGCATAATCAGTCGTTGACGAAGTCCTTCCCCCCTAACTCTCCACTCGATCTGCGCCTGACGGCGTCAGCGACCGGACGGTTCTTTCATGCCGGGAAACCGGTCTGCCCGGCATTTTGTCCACGCCCGGATTCGGCAGTTACACAAAAGATATTGTACCTTTGCGCAGGTATTAATTCGCGGCGGGTACGGAACGGGATAGCCTTCCGGCGGACATCTGCGTAAGCCTCCGGTCCGGTTTCCGGGAGCCGCAAACGGCCGGCTCCGTTTCTTAACCGGATTGTAACAGCGTTGTCCCCGCGCTGTAACAGTTCCGTTTTATTTTTGCACGGAAAAAATAGATTGTGATATGAAACATACGGAAAAAGAATTGCAGTTCGGAAAAAGGTTCGATACCCTGTTGCAATCATGAATGTAAACGCTGAAAAAACGGCGAAGATCCTTGTTGTGGACGACGAACCGGTGATCTGCGAAGTCCTGGAGTTCAATCTGGGCAATGAAGGCTACGGCATCACCTGCGCTCATTCGGCAGAGGAAGCGTTGAAAAAACTCTCTCCCGACCATTCGCTCATCCTCCTGGACGTGATGATGGGCGGCATGTCGGGCTATAAACTGGCCGAAAGCCTGCGGCAGGGAAAGAACCGGGTGCCCATCATCTTCCTGACGGCCAAGGATACGGAAAACGACATGCTGACCGGATTTTCCGTCGGCGGCGACGATTACATCTCCAAACCCTTTTCGGTCAAGGAAGTCATTGCGCGCGTAAATGCCGTATTGCGGAGGGCGGGCACGGCCGGCGAGAAACCGGGAAGGAGGTCTGTTTTTGGCGATGTGGTCATTGATTTCGAACTGAAGGAACTGGTTGTCGGGAGCGAAAAAATCCCGCTGACTAAAACCGAATTTGAGTTGATTGTCGTACTCTCCGAACATCCCGACAGAATCTATGCACGGGACGAAATCATCGACCGCGTCTGGAAAGACACGCCTTTCATCACGGAACGGACGGTGGACGTCCATGTCACACGCATACGCAAAAAACTGGGAAACCGGGCTTCCCTGATATCCAACCGCGCCGGTTTCGGCTACAGGTTTAATGTGTCATGAGAATGAAGACCAGTTACCGGCAAAAAATCTTCCTGTATTTTCTCGTCATTTTCACCGTCTTTGCCGCAGGTAATTTCCTGATCGGCCAGTTGCGTGAAAGGAAACACAAAACCGAAGCGCTGGAAGAAAAACTGGACGTCTGCGCCCACATTGTCGACGCGGCCATGGCAACACGCTCCGATCTGTCGATCCCGGACAGCCTGCTGAAAATATTCCCCGCCAGCCTCCGCCTCACCCTGATCGACCGGCAGGGACGGGTCGTCTACGACAACGCCGTCAAGGAAACCGCCCTGATGGAGAACCATGCCGGCCGTCCCGAAATAGTGGCGGCCGCCGGGACGGGCAAAGGCAGCCACATCCGCGTTTCGGCTTCCAACGAAACGGAATACCTGTACTATGCCAAACGGTTCGACCGCTACTACGTCCGCGTGGCGCTGCCCTACGACATCATGACGCGGAATTTCCTGAAACCGGATCGCCTTTTCCTCTACTACCTGATGATACTGTTTGCCGGTATGCTGATACTCATCAACCTGGTTGCCGGGCGATTCGGGAAATCCATCAAGCAGCTCCGCGACTTCGCACTGTTCATGGAAAACAGCGAGGACGGCAAAAACCACACCCCCGCCCTCCATGCCCCCTTCCCGAATGACGAACTGGGGGAGATCGGCTCGAAAATTGCGGAGAACTACCGGCAACTGAAGCAAAGCAAAAAGGAAATTGCTCTCGAACGGGAAAAACTGTTGCAGCATGTACACAGTTCGGAAGAGGGGCTGTGTTTTTTCTCTGCCGGCCGCTCGGTCGAGTTTTACAACGGGCTGTTTGTCCAGTACCTGAACGTGATCACCGACCGGGCAAACAACGATCCGGCCGCTGTCTTTACCGACGCCTCCTTCGGCGACATCAACGCTTTCCTGGCCCGTCGCGAACGCAAGGAAAGCTATTTTGAAACCCGGATCAGCCGGCACGGGAAAAATTTCGCGGTCAGACTCAACGTGTTCGACGACAAAAGCTTCGAAATTATCATCAACGACATCACCCGGCAGGAAAAAACCCGTCGCCTCAAGCAGGAAATGACGGGCAATATCACGCACGAACTCCGCACACCGGTCACCGGCATCCGCGGCTGCCTCGAAACCATCCTGGAACACCGGCTGGATCCGGAAAAAAAAGACTACTTCATCCGGAGCGCCTACCACCAGGTGCTGACCCTCTCGGAACTGATCCGCGACATGAGCCTGATCACCCGGATGGAAGAAGCGCCGCAGTCGTTCAGGTCGGAACAGGTACGGATTGCAGACCTGCTCAAAAACCTGAAAAAAGACCTGGAAATCCCCCTGCAGGAAAAAAACATCCGGATGGAGTGGAGCATCGCCGGAGACGTCACGGTAAAAGGCAACGGGAATCTGCTCTACTCCATTTTCAGGAACCTGACCGACAACGTGATCCGCCATGCCGGTACAGACATTCGCATCCTTGTCGGCAAATACGGCGAAGACAAAAACTTCTATTATTTCTCCTATTCCGACAGCGGAGCAGGCATTCCCGAAGAGCATCTGAACCGCATATTCGAGCGTTTCTACCGCGTCAGCGAGGGTCGCACCAGAGACACGGGCGGTTCGGGACTGGGGCTGTCCATCGTGAAAAACGCTGTCGCCTTCCACAGGGGCGCGATCGTCGCCAAGAACAGGAACGGGGGCGGACTGGAATTTCTGTTCAATCTGCAGCGCGGCTAATGTGGCACGATGAACGATGAACTCGGGAAAATCAAACCCCACTGCGGACTTCCGGAAGATATAGCGTTATCCGTAAAACCGTGTGTCTGAAAAATTCGTCACGCGTTCAGCGTATGGTATGGCATATTCCTCCGGAGAGTATGCGGCGGGACTTCACCGGCACATCCTGTAATTTATTTATCCCAAAATGTCCATTAGACGCTTCCCCTGTCGTGTCCGGAAGAGGCCCTGCCGGTAAAAAACGGGGCTGTCTCAAAAGCCGAATTCCGTCGTCATTGCGAGGTACGAAGCAATCCCTGCGTGTATCGGCGTTTGCTTCGTACCTCGCAATGACGGTGCACGGCGCGCTATCCTGCAATTTTTTCGTCTTTTTCCCTTTTTTCCCCGGCGAAGCTGGGGTGGGTTCTACCAATGACGATTCGGGACTTTTGAGACAGCCCCACTCTTCCGGACACGACACGAGAAGCGTCTAATCAAGTCCGCATACAGCCGGAAAATCCCCGATTTTCCCCCGAAAGATGCCAAATTTCCACAGGGAGCCAGCCAATCTCCGCAGGGAGCTGGCCAATCTCCGCAGGGAGCTGGCCAATCTCCATAGGGAGCTAGCCAATCTCCATAGGGAGCTAGCCAATCTCCGCAGGGAAATTTGCCCCGTACAATCTGTTTTTTATCCTCAAAATGAGCGTTTTAAAAAATAGACGCTTCTCCTGTCGTGTCCGGAAGAAAAGACGGCCTGCCGGCCGCAAACGGAATATCTGCCCGTCAATCCGTACCGGCCGTCCCGGGACATCGTGCGTTGCGGGCCGTTTTTTACCGGCAGGATCTCCCGGACACGACGGAGGAAGTGTCTAATGGACATGTTGGGTTTATTTCGCATCCCTTAATGGGAAGGCGCGCATTTTGTGAAATCATTCATCGTTCATCCTTCGTGTTTTTTGTGGCGGTGCGACTTTTTTCCGGATGGCAAAACCCGTATCCGCAAACTTTGCATTACCTTTGTCTCCACAGAATTAGAAAGGCAAATGAATCTATATCCCAAACTTATCCTTGATGCGCTGGCCAGGGTACGCTATCCGGGCAGCGGCCGGAACTTGGTGGAGGCCGGCATGGTGGACGACAACATCCGTATCGAAGGACATCGTGTGTCGTTTTCGCTGCTGTTCGACAGGCCGAATGATCCTTTTATCCGTTCGGTGATCAAGGCGGCAGAGACAGCCATACTGACGTATGTCTCACCGGAGGTCGACGTCCGGGGACGCATTTCCGTGGCGAGCCGTTCGGCCGGCACACCCGTCGAGGAAGAATGCCTGTTGCCCGGAGTGAAGAATATCCTTGCCATTGCGTCGGGCAAGGGCGGCGTCGGGAAAAGCACGCTGGCGGCCAACCTGGCCGTGGCGCTGGCGGCCATGGGCTACCGCACGGGGCTGCTGGACGCCGACATCTTCGGGCCTTCCCAGCCAAAGATGTTTCAGATGGAAGATGCGCGTCCGTCGCTGGAGAAGCTGGGAAAACGGGAACTGATCCGGCCGGTAGAAAAATACGGCGTGAAACTGCTTTCCATCGGATTCTTTGTCGACCGCGAGGACGCAGTCCTGTGGCGGGGCGCCATGGCCGTCAACGCACTGAAACAACTCATCGGCGAAGCCGACTGGGGTGAACTGGACTATTTCCTGATCGACCTGCCTCCCGGCACGAGCGACATCCATTTGACACTGGTGCAAACGCTGGCCATTACCGGCGCCGTGGTGGTGTGCACGCCGCAGGCTGTTGCACTGGCCGACGCCCGCAAGGCCGTCAGCATGTTTGCCGGCGAGAAGGTGCATGTCCCCATTCTCGGTCTGGTCGAAAACATGGCCTGGTTTACTCCGGCCGAATTACCCGAAAACAAATATTTCCTTTTCGGCAGGGACGGCGGCGTGCAACTGGCGAAGGAACTGAATATCCCCCTGCTGGGGCAAATACCGCTTGTGCAGGGCATCTGCGAAAGCGGAGACCGGGGAGAACCGCCCGCCCTGCATCCGGAAACGCTCACCGGTGCGGTTTTCCATGACCTGGCACGCCGCGTGATGCAGCAGACTCGTCTTCGCAACGAACAGCGCCCGCCCACACAGCGGGTTGCAACAAGCCGGAAATTTGGCGGTCGACAGCCAGGCAGTCAGCAGCAATGAAATCCGTATCTTTTGATAGCTGGCGCTTTTATTGATTGATAATGCCTTATTTTATTATATCTGTGACTGTAAACGCTATATTATATGTTCCGGAGCCGATTTC
>JAIRXI010000261.1 GCA_031268395.1 Tannerella sp.
TGTGCACGCCGCATACGCGGCGGAATGAATCCGTTCTGGCCAAACCGACAAAGATGATTACTTAATTATATATAAACTGATGAATATGAAGAAAGATCTTACCAGACGAAATCACTGTCCCGATGCCGGGGCGGTGAAAATGAAAGTTGCCCGGACAGGCTTTACCCTGTTTGTGGCGGCGCTGTTGTGTGCGGCGTTCCTGGCTCCCGGGCCGCTGAACGCGCAAAACGAGGTGGGTAATGCCGGACAGGCTGTAGACAACTGGCTCTATTTCGGCAATTTTCCCCAAAAATATGAAGGATGGAACATCAATGTTGAAACGGCCATGGCAGCCGTGCCTCACGTGAAGAAAATTCACTATCGCGCACAGGCTCCGAATACTTGGGATGGACGTGATTCCTTTTATGTAGGCTTCTTTTCTGTGAAGCCCATCCAGTGGCGCGTCCTTGCCAACGACGCCGAAGGCATTCTGCTGCTGTCGGAACACAATTTGACCCAGTGGGCGTACCACACGCCGGGAGGCCCCGTTACATGGCAGGGTTCATCCATACGGGATTCGCTGGAAAACCGGTTCCTGCAGGGAAGTACCTCGCTGGGAGGAGGAAAAAATTACTTTTCGCCGGTCGAAATTGCGGCTGTCGCCTCTTCCACTCTGCAGAACCCGAAGATTGGACGTGATGTCGATGGTATTACAACCACGGATAACGTATTTTTGCTGTCGTATGCCGACAGTAGCCTGTTCGGCAGCAATGCTGCAGACCGGATGGCTACAAACACGCAATACACCGCTTCTTTCCGGCCCTCCTCCGATTCGGTAAAGGTGGATAGCTGGCTCCTGAGGACGCACAGCGTCAGTTTACATGCAGGCCTGGTGATGCGGGTCAGTGAACATGGCGGGTATATCGACCGGACGGGCGTGTCGAATGGCTCGCCCGCTATTGTACGCCCTGCCTTGCGGCTTTCCAGAGACAAGTTCATCATGCTGTCCAGCCATCCCAAGCCGGCTCTTGGCACAGCCGGCGTTCCGCTGACGGGCGTCTTTTCCGACATAATGAAACTGACGCTGGTCGATAATCTCACGCTGGACTTGACTGTCGGCGGAGCGACTGATTATGCGACCGTGACAAGCGGAGATGATTTGACCGGCCTGACCTATACGGTTTCGTCCGGAGGATCGGATGATTATATTTCCGTGCTGGTGGAAGAACAGGGCGGCAATGCTGTTTACTACAGGAAACTGACTGCCGTTTCTTCGGCGGGAAATAATATAACGCTTCCTCCCATACCTTTTAACAGCGCAGGCCTTACCTCCGGCGCCTACACGGTAAAGATTTTCCACGAACGGGTCAATGCATCGGCTTCGGAGCCGGATCTGGCTTCCGAGCCGACCGTGATCTCCGTCGGTATCGCAGTGTCGGCGCTTGCTCCCACTATTATAACGACGTATAACACGGACGATGACCTGTCAAACGGGTGGACGGACATTCCCTATAACGATACCATTCGCTTCGCCGGCGATCCGGATCCCGTTCTCAGCGTTATTTATGGCGCCCTGCCGACGGGACTGGTGCTGGAGGCAACCGGCATCCTGCACGGAACGCCTACCGTGGCGAGTACCTACAATTTTACGATAAAGGCCCTCAATGGAGAAGGTCAAGATACCAAGACGTATGAGGTAGTCATCGGAGCCAGCGCGGCGCCCGTGATCACCGGCCCTGCGCCGGGACTGATTGACTCCGTCGTGCGCAATGTCTTCACCTATGTGGATACTGTCGAGGCGACGGGCGGCCCTGCGCCGATATATACCCTTTCGTCAGGCAAGTTGCCCGAAGATCTTAAGCTCGATACCGTCACGGGTATTATTTCCGGCACGGCCAAGACGGAAGGAACATTGACCTTTACGGTTATGGCCAGCAATCCGCTGGGAAACGATTTCCGGGAATACAGTATCAAAGTGAAGATCGCGAACAATCCGATTGCGCCATCCTTTGTCACAACGGCACTGCCGAGGGCGCTGGCCGGGCAGTCCTATTCCTTCCAGATAGAGGCCAACGGCGAACCTTTCCCGAAGTTCCTGGCCAAGTCACCCCTTCCGTCCGGCCTTTCGCTGGATCCCATGACAGGCATTATCTCCGGAGAGCCTGCCGCGACAAGCCCCGTCCTGTCGCCCTATCCGGTGACGATTAGCCTGGAAAGCGCCGCAGGCGTACAGCCATCGACTTTCCTTCTGTATGTGGACTATACGCTTGATCCGCCGCACCTGACGCTTACGTCGTCGGGCCTGACTACGGGCAGTACGGGCACCGATCCGTTCAACGTAACGGCCACGTTCGGCGTTCCGGTATCCGACCTGCAACTGTCGGACATCGACGTGACGGGCGGAACGGGAACGGGAACGCTCTCCAACCTCGTCCCGGTATCTCCGACGAATATAGGTGGTACAGACTTTGCAACCGTCTGGACGTTCGACGTGACGCCCGACCCCTCGCAGGCCAACGGTTCGGTGATTGAAGCATACATCAAAGCCGGCGCCGCGCAGGATACCCATACACCCTCTGCCAGCACCTCCGCGCATTCCGATACGGTCAGGGTCAGCTACCAGTTCGACCAGCCCGCTATCGTGTATCTGCTCCCGCTGATCGGGAAGACCTACGTCACCAATCCGGGATCGTTCTATTTCGACGTGACGCCCAACGGAACGGGGGCAGGCGCCAACGACCTCTATGTCGACAATGCGCCCGCAAACAGCACCAGTATCCGCAACGCGATCGAAATCAGGCGCAACGGCGCCCTGTTCGAAGACTGGACGGTTGGCATCAGCAATACGGTCTCCGGCGCGCGCATTACGATCAATGGCGCCTTCATACGGGGCGACTACGAAGTTGTCGTGAAACCCGGCCGTGTGGGCAACAACGCCGGCAAGTTCACCGCACAGTTCGCCTTCCAGTTTTCGGTACAGCTCTCGACCAGCTGGTACGAAGGTTGCGAGCACGCCTTTACGCTGACGGACTATCCGGCCAGCCCGGCCAGCCGGAGGCTCGCAGTTTCGTATACCGGACTGACAGATTACCTGACGGCGCCTGACGGCGGAAGCCCGGCGTCGGCAGTGAACCTGCCTGCCGGACAGACCGAAGCGGCCTTCGCCTTCCGCGTACTGGCCGTGCCCGAAGCGCAGGAAGGTGATTCGGTCGCCATCATCATTGCCGATCCCCATCCCGTGACCCCGAGCACCACCACCTACTGGATCAAACTCTATAACCGGCCCCGCGCAGAAGACGTCGTCTATATCCCGGCTACCACGCGCTATCCCGGCTATTTCAGACTGATCCGGAGCGGGTCGCCCGCCCTGCGTCGCAGTTTTGACGCCGGGCAGCACTGGAGCAGCGCCTGGGCGCCGGCTACCGACCTCGAACTCGCCGACGCCGGCGGGGAAATCATCCTGAGCGAACCCGACGGGTGCGACGAACTGACGCTCCCGCTCGACGTGAGCATCAGCCCCACCGTCCGGCGCTTGATTTCGCTCGCTGCGGCGGCAAATATCGTCACCTCGCCGGGTGGCAGCGAATACAGCATCTTCAGCGGAGCCGACTTTGAGTTCCAGGTCACCATGACCGGGCCGCTGGCCGACCGCAAACCGCTTGTCACCACCGACCGGCAGTATGTGCCCGATTCCGTGGGCGTGATCGTTGAAGCCAACGACGACGGCACTTTCACCGTCCGGCTGCGCGCCGTGCGCGAACCGGTACACGTCGCGCTGCAGGCCGGCGACCTGCTGACGGGCAATGAAGCCGTCGAAGCAACGCGGGTCTGGGCTTCCGGCGGACAACTGTACATCACCTCCATGACCGACGACCGCGCCGAAGTGTACACCCTTGCGGGCGTCCTGCTGAAAAGCGTGGACGTGGCTGCCGGGCAGACCGTCCGTACCGACCTGCCCCCCGGAGTCTTTGTGGTCAGACTCGGTAGCGGACAATCCTTCAAGGTCGGTGGATTTTAATTCAAACCAATCAGAATAACTAATAAAACAAATGATATGAAATCAGTGATTCGATATTTAAGCAAAGCCGCTCCGGTGCATAACGCACTTGCGGCCATTTATGAATGGACCAGTTCCGCAAAGACGTCTCATCGACGTCTTTGCGGAAACGCCAGGGCAATCACCTGGGGGATGGTAACGGTCATTCTCTGTTTATGTGCAGGGAAAGCCAGTGCGCAGTATACACATGATGTGTCTTCTATGGGTGTAGTGACTATCACTGCAAATGAAACACACATCTTTTCCGGAACAAGCAATTCTGACGCCAACCGTATTGTGGTAAATGATGGCGCCAATTGTACGATCCATCTGCGCAATACAAATATTACAACGATCAATAATGTCAGTCCCATCCTGATTAAAGGCAGCGCTTCCTCAGGAGGAGGTACGGATGCCAGCGCCATGAATCCCACGAACAAAGTGGTGATACTGCTGGAGGGTACCAATACGTTGACCAATATAGCCAAAACCGGTAATGCGTGTGCAGTGCTACAGGTGGATCAGGGGGCCGAGATACATATCAAGGCCATCGGTGAACAGTTCAATGTACGTCCTGATGCGGCCGTGAATGCCACAGGCAAGCTTACCGTAAGGAAAGGAGGTACGGTAGTATATAACGAGACTGACAGGGTGTTTACCGGAGCTATTCCTAGTATAGGAAACAACGGAGCTGCCATAGGCGCACCACATGCGGCGCAAGGTACTTCTACCCGTTTTGATACCTCTACTAACTCAGGCTCTTCGATCAATATCAATACTGCCGGCGGAAATGTAATTATTACCAGCGGAATCATTGTTGCGATCGGCGATTATCATAGCGCCGGTATTGGCGGCCCTCACTCGGCCGCCTACTACAATGGTCCTATTTTGATATTGGGCGGCGAAGTAACCGCCATTTCCGGAGGACACGGCGCCGGGGTTGGCAGCGGATGCCCCACAGGCAGCGGAGTTGTACAGTATTGCGGCAATGCAAGTCTTATCATTGCCATACCTCCGGCTTCGGTAAGATCATACACTCAACAGACTGCAAGTACTGCGCTGGTGCCGCACAACGGGTATAAACGGGGCCTGGCGGGAGCACGGGATATTGTGTATATCGGCGATCCGGAATCTCCCCTTCATTTTACAGTACATACCGACGATTTTATGGAAACAACCATGTACCTGAATGTCAGCCAAAATCCGCGTATACTGGCAAGCCTCCGGCAGAAAGCGCCGGAACTGGATCCCGCCCGGCTGTTCCTTGGAGATACCAAAGTTTACTCCCCGCATTTCCAGCTGGTTAACGGTACGGCTTATTATACGAATCTATCTATGGTGGGGGGAGCCATTGTGGCAGGTGCACAAAGTTTGGACAGGCTCTGGAGTACGGATTTTACCGGAAAACAGATTGTGCAGAACACAGGTGATTTTAGTGGGGCTGTCACTTTCTATACCGATCAGGCGAACCCCAAAGGATACTCCTATATATCCCAAACACCGACCCTGACGCCCTCCTTCGACACGGCAAAGATCGTATTGAGGGCGCCGGTTGATAAACCGACGATGGAGCTACACCTCCCCACCGGGATTCCGCCTACGGATACTACCGCGCTGGTATACGGTTACAACGCAGCGGAAGCCGCCCTGAAAGCGTGTACGCTGGAAATAAAAAATGAAGGAAACCGGCCTTTGTATGAGGATGACCTGATCCTTTATCTGGAAGCGGGAAAATTTACAGCGGAAGATGGCGCGGATTTGAGAACGGCCATCCTGGATTCATTACACAAAAAGATGGTGACGGAAGCGTCGTCGGGAAGATTATACCTGCCGTCGTACATTAGCACAGGCGTATCTGTCTTCGTGCCGACCAGGCTTGAAATGGGACTGGAACCGGGCGAATATATAGGCGAAGTCCTGTTTGAAGTCCCGTCTGCGGGCGTCGATATTCCGCCGATTCCGTTTGCGGCATCGGTCGTGCGTTACTATCTGGATCCGCCGATGCTGGATACCGATCCGTCGGCCATGACCGAAACCAACGGGCCGTTCAAGGTAACAGTCACGTTCAACCAGTTTGTCAGAGGGATAATCCCAAGCGATTTCACCATTGACAACGGATGCAGCATCACTGACTTTAATGTGATTACCTCCCCCACCTACAATGATGGAACGTATAACTACTATACGACGTGGGCATTCACCGTCGACACGACGGGTTCAAGCATCGGAGATGGCGGCGTGATCCAGGTATGGGCCAATTCGGACATTGCGTATGAACGGCATGGCGTCCGCACAACCGATATTTCCAATGTGCTGAAGTTGAAAGTGAACACCAAAAGTCCTTTTGCCACCTTCTATTTCAACTACGACCTGCCGACAGACACCGTCTTCCTTTTCCAGCAGGATACGGTAGCGTTTACCATTACGCCAAACGGCACAGCCAACCTGCCGGTAACCAAAGATTCGCTTTACATGAACGGGCAATGGATTCAGGACTATAATCTCCCGACTCCCCCCCATATCAAGGATTTGATCGAAATCCGGTGGACGCCGGCAGGCGGAGGTCCGGAAACTTCAATATCCGATAATGACTGGGATGTAACGATAGACATGGACAACCGGTTCCTGATAGAGGCAACTCCCGGACACGAATTTGGAAACGGCGATTACAGGGTACTCCTGACAGGTGATACGCTTAAAAACAATATGGGCAATTACATGGAAACGACCGTCGGGAAGTTCAAGGTGCGCATACCGGAACTTGGCTGCGACATCAATGGAGCGGAAGACAATGCCGGCCTGGGCATACGCCCGGTACCGGATTCGATGAACTTCCTGGGAGGCGATGCGGAACTGATCCTGCTCGGGGAAAATCTGCAATACGCAGCCAGGGCGTATGAACTGCGTCTCGAATTGCGGGGCGGAGGATTCATTGAACCCGCCACGGTCAGTGCGGCCGGCGATTCGGTCATCTTCAGGATTCGCATCCCGAATAACCCTACGGAAACGGAAATCAATTACGACTTCCTGGCGCTGATGTTCGGCGATACGGCGCAAGTAACCACTTCTGCATGTATTCCCGGAAAAACGAAACCGGTGGCCAGGATAACGGTGAAACCGGCGCCGGCGATAGAGATCGAAAATCCCGACCTCTGTCCGCAGTGTGGACCCGAAGTAACCGTTTGGGATCCGTGGACGCAGGGATGCGAGAATAAATATGAGGCCTATGTACCCAAAACCGGTTTCGACCGCGTGGTGACGGTCACGTATCTGGGTCTGGCGGACAAATACCTCTATTCGTGGGGCGGCGGCCGTCCGACGACGGTAGTCCTCCCGGCCGACGAGGACATCCTGCGACTGTCCTTCATAACAGCCCGCGTGCCGGACGAACTGCAAGGCCAGAAAGGCGCCATCATGATTTCGACGCCCTCGCTGCCGAGCGACACGTCGCACTGGTTCTCGTTCTGGAATGCGCCCGATCTGAGCGAAATGGTGTATTACCCGCGGACAACGATGTACGAAGGCCTGCTGGACTTCAACAACCAGAGCGGCTCGCCCGACATGCTGCGCAGCTTCAACGGCGGTGCGACGTGGGAGAGCGCCTGGGCGCCGATCTCCGGTATTGATCTGGAACGGCTTGAACACGAAATCCTGTTCCGGGAACCGGGAAGCTGCTGCTCCGTGTATTCATTCGACATGCCCGAAGCGTCGGAAGCGGACGAACTGGTGCGCGAAGTGGAACTGCCGAATTATGCATTTACGGTGACCGACCCGAGCGGCGGCACGCATTACGTGAAGA
>JAIRXI010000268.1 GCA_031268395.1 Tannerella sp.
GGCAGAGAGCGCGGCGAACGTACCCCACCGGTACTGGTCGGTGAAGACGGAAGCGCCATCGCGCCGCAGGCTGATTCCCGCCAGATACCTGTCGCGGAATTTGTAGTTGACGCGCCCGAAATAAGCCATCAGGTAAGATTCGCTGCCGAACCGGGAAGACATTGCCGTCAGTTTGCCCGGCGTGCCCAGTTCCTGAAACAGTCCCGTCAGCATTTCGCCGGACATGCTGCGCGACCAGCCGTCCGTCCGTTGCGCTTCAACGCCGCCCGTCGCGTTCACGTCATGTTCGCCGGACGTTTTGTTATAGGTAAGAAACAGATTGTAGTTGAACGTGCGGGACGTGGAAGAACCGTCGTTCGCCATAGAACCGTCGTAGCGGATGACGTCGGACACCCAGTTGTTCCTGTTGGCCTGCACGAAATCGGCGGATACCTCGGCGCGCGCCGAAAGATCCCGGAGAAACGGGAGCGTGTATTCTCCGTACAGGTTGGCCAGGACGCGGTACACGTCCAGATCTTCCGTCAGATACTGCGGGTCGCTCCGGGCAACGGGATTTCCGGAGTAGGGGTTGTAATATTCCAGCGGATTGACCAGGCTGTATACCGGCTCGAAAGGCACCGTCCTCGAATGTACGTAGGCGAAACCGGTCGACGTTCCGCTCTTGTTTCCGTCTCCGGCGTCGTAGGCGTTGTTTTTTCCGCGACTGCTGCCGGACATGGACAGGTTGACTTTCGTACCGACCTTGAAATACGTGTTCGGCTGGACGTCGACGTTCGCCCTTACGCCGAAGCGGTTGAGATTGTCGTTGTTCATTACGCCCCTGTCATTCCTGTAATTTCCCGACACGAAATAGCGGAACGACTGCTGTCCGCCGGTTGTGGAGAAATTGACGCTGTGATAACTTCCCGTCCGCATCGTTTCCTTCCACCAGTCGGTGTCGATACGTTCGGCCTGTTCGCGCGTGAGCTGTTCCGTCAGATAGAATTTCGACGCGTAGAAATCGCTCATTTCATACCGTCCGCCTCCAACGGCCTGCTTCATTTCATCCGCCATTTCAAACCACTGCCTGCTGTTGACGAACTTGACGGAATGAAAAAGCGGCAGTTGGGAAATTCCGGTACTGTAGTCCATGTCGACGTTGAACCGGCCCGGCGTACCCGATTTCGTGGTGATCATGATGACGCCGTTCGACCCTCTGGAACCGTAAATGGAGGTGGCGGCGGCATCTTTCAGCACCTGTATGGATTCGATGTCGGCCGGATTAATCAGCGACATGGGCGACTGGGCGGTCGCCATCCCGTTGTCGATGTTGATGCCCGTGACGAGCGGCACTCCGTCAATAATCCAGAGCGGAGCCGTTCCTGCGCTGATCGAGCTCACTCCGCGAATGAGCACGCCAACGTTGGCTCCCAGCCGGCCGGACGAAGTCTGTATGCTCGTTCCGGCAGCCTGTCCCTGCAGCATGGAGGCGAAATTGGTAGTGCCGGTCGCCGTCTCGAAGACATCCGACTTTACGGTGGAGATGCTTCCGGTAACATCCCGTTTCTTCTGGGTTCCGTAGGCCACGATCACCACCTCGTCCAGCGAGCGGGTATCCTCCATAAGCGCCACGGTCAGGTTCGCCTGACGGCCTACGGCAATTTCCCGCGCCACGTATCCGATGAATGAAATCTGCAGCACGGCATTTTCCGTTACGTTCAGCGAGAATTTCCCGTCGACGTCCGTTACCGTACCGTTGCCCGTTCCCTTTTCCATCACATTGGCGCCGATAATGGTTTCGCCTTCCGTATCGGTCACGGTACCGGTGACGCGCCTGTCCTGCTGCTGCCGGGCGGCTTCTTCCGGCAGGCGTCCGGCAGCTTCCCGATGCCGGACGATGATGTTCTTTTCCCTGATTTCATACGATACTTCCTGTCCCTGGAGGATTTGTTCCACCACGGCCTCTATCGTCTGATTCCGCGCCTGGATGGAAATGACTTTCCGCGTGTTCAGGTCGCCGGACTCGAAAACAAACGAATATCCATAGTTCTCTTTCAATGTTTCGATGGCGCTTTTCACTGTTGTGTTGCTTAAATTCAAATTGATGTTTTCCGCGGACAGCGTCAGGTAAAAACAAAAAACCGCGGCCATCATAAAAATGACTTTCTTCTTGTGTCTCATAAATTTGTTGAAATTATGAATGTTAGTAAATAAAAATAAGGTGAAAGTGAAGTTTTTTGTTACCTTTGCCGTCACTTTCGGATACTCATCGGCAAGATGGCCGGACGTGCGGAATCGAGGGAGAGATGATCAGCCTTTTCTCTCGATTCTTCTTTTTGGGCCATTTTCTGTTTTCGGGGGGGATCAACTTGTGTTCATGGCTGTGTGGGTATTAAAAGGTGAATTATTCATTTGTCTGTCGCGCTTAGCGTGATTTCTTTTCCCTGTTTCGTATATTTCAGTCTGTTTGTGGATGTGAGCAGATCGAGCACGTTTTCAATCGTCAGTTCCCTGCGCACAAATTCGCCGTAAAAGCGGAAAGTCTCCAGCGAAGGCTCCGCCAGGCGGATGTTCACGTCGTAGCTCCTTTCCAGCGTCCGGATGATATCGGGCAACAGTTCCTCATCGAAGAAGAGAAGCCCGTTTGTCCATTCGGCCGCGGGTTGCGCCTTTTGTTTCAGCAGGCGCATCCGGCCGGTCTTCTTGTTCAGGAAAATGCGCTGGTCGGGCGAGAGGTTCACCTGTTCGCTTTTCCCGATCAGCATGTCCGCCCGCACGTTCCCCTCAATCAGGCTGACGATGGCCTCCTCGCTGTCGGGATAATTGCTGAAGTTAAACCGGGTGCCCAGTACACGGACATGCATTTCGCCGGTTTTCACGCAAAAGGGAATACGTTCGTTTTCCGCCACCTCAAAGTAGCCTTCTCCGCTCAGGCTGACATTGCGTTCGCCGACGCCGAAGCCCTGCGAACAGGTGATTTTCGATCCGGCGTTCAGCCATACCAGCGTTCCATCCGGAAGATATACCTTGATTTTCGATCCCCAGGGCGCTTCGACGGTCATGTCGGCGAAGCGGCTGCGTACCTCTTCGCCGCCCCGGCGGTAGGATGCGTAGGTGATGACGAACAGCAGAGCGACGGCCGCCGCGCCATACGCGAACCACCGCGCGAGCATCCGTCTCCCGTCCCGTTCGGACGGCTGTCGCGTGCGGGCCTGGAAACGGCGGTAAGCCTTGTCTTCATCGAAAGAATCCATCTGTCCGATGACGCCGCCGGCCAGCCAGATTTCCCGCAGGGCCTGAAACCGCGCCCTGTCTTCGGGTGAATCGCGCAGCCGCCGCCGCAGTTCGTCAAGGCTGTCCGGTTCGCCATCCGTTTCGCCGGAAAGCCGGGACAGGATTAATCCGTCAATGTCGTCAAAAGGAAGTTTGTTCATGTCCATCATCGTCGTTTTACATGGATGACAGTAAAAGGAGGATGTGTGGGTAGTGAAAGGCGGGATTTTAACAGTACGGCTTCAGAGATAATCGGCCAGGTCGTCTTTCAGGCGGGCCAGCGCCTGCCTGATGTGGTATTTGACCGTATGGACGGAAATGCCGAGTTCCGCAGCGATCTGCGCGTAATGCCTGTCCTCGAAGCGGCTTTTCACGAACACCCGGCGGCAGTCGTCCGGGAGGTTTTCGATCGCGCGGCGGACTTTTTCCTCCAGCTCGTTTTCCAGCAGTATGGCCAGGGGATAGTCCTGCGACACGGAATCCTGCATGTATTCGCTGTCGGTCGCACTTACGGAAGAGAACGGCACTTCCCGGCGTTCGTGCGCAAGCTGAAGGTAATTGCAGCAGCGGTTGCGGACGGCGCGAACCAGATAGCTCCGCAGCGAAACGGCAATGTCAAGCGTCGCCCGTTTTTCCCAGAGATGAAAAATCAGATCGTCCACCAGCGTCTCCGAAAGAAACCGGTCGCCCAGATATTCGTGCGCCACGGCGCACAGCAGGGCGTAATGATGCTCGTACACGTGCCTGTAAGCCTCATTGTCTCCCTGTTTCAGCAGGTAAATAATTCTCTGTTCATCCGTTTTCATTTCGCCGTGTTTTTCCCGTCATGCCGGACCGTTCCATCTGGTGCGCAAAAATAATTGTTTTTTTTGGCTTCATAACGAATCATGCGGGTAATTTTGTTCATTACCCGCCATTGCGTTCTCCCTCCCGCCGTCGCCAGCAAGCGTAGCGAAGCAATTCAGGTTGTCGCCTGCACCTGGATTGCTTCGTCGTACCTCCTCGCAATGACGACAGGATAACCGTCATTGCGAACGCAGTGAAGCAATCCAGGCGCATGCGGTAAAGACGGTTGTGCGGTTGTCGCCTGCACCTGGATTGCTTCGTCGTTTCTCCTCGCAATGACGACAG
>JAIRXI010000296.1 GCA_031268395.1 Tannerella sp.
AGAGACAGAGGCCGTTTCCTCTTCCGGGCACGACAGGGGAAACGTCCGGAAGATGCCCTGTCAGTAAAAAACAGCTCGCAACGCAATATAGCCCGTCCCGGCCGGGACGGAATGTTGGCAGAAAACGGAACACCGCATAATCACCCGTCCCTGGCCGGGACGGGCCGTTTTTTACCGGCAGGGCCTCTTCCGGACACGACGGGGAAGCGTCTAATGGACATTTTGGGATAAATGACATGTACGTGTTTTCCCGTATCCTGCGGATGCCTCTCCGTGTCTTCCGTGTTTGAATAAACGAAAAGCTCCGCTCCGCTTTTACTCCATCATGCAAATACCTCTGCCCCCACCCGTGCATACCTTTTCGCCGGAAAACAGTTTGAATATCCGAATGAATCATGTACATTTGCGACAAATTTCAGGAAAATGATACAGTCCATGACCGGGTTTGGAAAGGTTACCGCCGAACTTCCGTCGAAAAAGGTAACAGTAGAAATCAAATCGCTGAACAGTAAACAGTTTGATTTGAACACGCGGATTTCGGCCGTCTACCGGGAAAAGGAAATGGAGATCCGGAACGAATTGCTTCAGACGCTGGAACGGGGCAAAATCGAACTTTCTATCCATATCGAAGACATCGGGAAGGATACGGCGGCCCGAATCAATTTCCCGGTAGTGGAAAGTTATTACGAACAGATCAGGGCCCTGTCGGAGAGCCTGCACCTGGCCGAGCCTTCCGACTGGTTCCAGACGCTGCTCCGGATGCCGGACGCGGTCAAAAACGAAGTGGGCGAACTGGACGTGTCGGAATGGGAAACGGTGCACGGGGCCATCGGCGAGGCAACCCGCCGGCTGGTTGCCTTCCGGGAACAGGAGGGCGCCATGCTGCAAAAACTGTTTGAAGGAAAAATCGCGGCCATAGCCGCCCTGCTCGCGCAGATCGACCGCTACGAGGGCGAGCGGATCGAAAAAATCAAAAGCCGCATCCTGGACAACCTGAATCATATCAGCGAGGTGGATTACGACCGGAACCGCCTCGAACAGGAACTGATCTACTATATCGAAAAACTGGATATAAACGAGGAAAAGACGCGGCTGGGCAATCACCTGGAATATTTTGTCGACACCATGAACCGGGGCCACGGCCAGGGAAAGAAACTTGGATTTATCGCCCAGGAGATCGGACGCGAAATCAATACGCTGGGATCCAAAAGCTATCACGTCGAAATGCAAAAGATTGTCGTGCAGATGAAAGACGAACTGGAACAGATAAAGGAACAGGTACTGAACGTGCTGTAACATGTATGCGCCCCGCCCCGAAAGCATGAAGAAAGTCGGTATTTTCCCCGGCTCGTTCAACCCCGTTCATATCGCTCACCTGGCGCTGGCCAACTGGCTCTGCGAATACGGCGGCCTGGACGAAATTTGGTTTCTGGTCACGCCGCAAAATCCGCTGAAGGAGGCGAAAGATTTGACAGACTGCCGCCTGCGGTTCGGATGGGTGGCGAAAGCCATTGCAGACTATCCGAAATTCCGGGCGAGCGATTTCGAATCCACCCTCCCGCTGCCGTCCTACACCATCCAGACGCTCCGCGCGCTCCGGGCATCCTTTCCGGACTGCCTGTTCCACCTGATCGTGGGTGCGGACAACTGGGAAAACATGGCGCAATGGAAAGACTCGCAGGCGCTGCTGGCGGAGTTTCCCCTGCGCATCTATCCGCGCAGAGGCTGCGACCCGGCCATTCCCCCGCATCTGACGCAGGTGCGCAAGGTGGATGCGCCCCTGCTGGAAATCTCGTCTTCGTTCATCCGCGAAGCCCTCGGACAGGGAAAAGACATCCGTTTCTTCCTGCCGGAATCCGTACGCAACGATATTCTCGGTCGAATGAAGTCATTCAAAGACAAATAACAACTGGAGAAAACGATATGAAAATTTCGGTTATCTTTTTATTCACACTAAGTTTTTTCAATATGGCACATGCCGCAAATCCATTGCTGGGGAATCGGAAGACGCCCCGCGGAACGTATCCGTTCGATCAGATCAAACATGCACACTACCTCCCCGCCGTCGATGAAGGCATCCGGCAGTTGGAAAAGGAAGTCGCATCCATCACAAACAGTTCGCAGCCGCCGACGTTCGGGAATACCGTCGTTGCGCTGGAACGCAGCGGAAAACTGCTCAACCGCGTGACTTCGGCCTTCTTCGCCGTGCTGAATGCGGAAGCGGACGAGGAAATGATGAACCTCTCGCAGGAAATCTCACCCCGGCTGTCCGAATGCCGGAATCGTATCTACCTGAACGAGGCCCTGTTTGCCCGCGTAAAAGCCGTATACGACCGGAAAGCGTCCCTGAACCTGCCGGTCGAAGATGCCAAACTGCTGCAGCAAACCTTCGACCGGTTTGCAGACAACGGCGCCGGCCTCCCGCCGGAAGGAAAGGAATGTTTCCGCCGGCTGAGCGTGGAACTGAGCCGGCTGCAACTCGTCTTTGAGCAGAATGTGCTGAAGGACAAAAACCGCTACGAACTGCTTCTTACCGACGAAAAAGACCTTGCCGGTCTGCCGGAATCCATCTGCGAAGCCGCTCTGTCAAAAGCCGGGGAGAGCGGGAAAACAGGCTGGCTGTTCACGCTTTCCGAGCCAAGCTATGTCCCGTTCATGCAATACGCCGACAGCCGTTCGTTGCGCGAGCAGCTGTTCCGCGCCCGCCAGCGCGTCGGAAACGGCGGCGATGCATACGACAACCGGGAAAATATCAAAAACATCGTCCGCATCCGTATGGAAATGGCCCGGTTGCTGGGATACGAAAACTACGCGGAGTATGAACTGAAAAACAAAATGGCCGGGAAACCCGAAAACGTCTACCGCCTGCTGGAACAACTGCTGGAGGCATACAAGCCGGTAGCCGTCGGCGAATACCACACCCTGCGGGGTTTCGCCGCGGGCTTCGAAAAGCGGGAGATTGACCTGATGCCGTGGGACTGGAGCTACTATTCGGAAAAACTGAAAAACATTCGCTTCCGGGTAGACGACGAAATGACGCGCCCCTATTTCGAACTGGAACGGGTAACGGAAAGCGTGTTCGGTCTGGCCACCCGGCTGTATGGCATTACGTTCAGCGAAAATCGCGGGATTCCCGTATATCACCCGGAAGTGAAGACGTATGAAGTGTTTGATGAAAACGGCAGGTACCTGGCCGTCCTGTACACGGATTTCTTCCCTCGCGAAGGGAAACAGTCGGGCGCATGGATGGACGGCATTCAGCCCCAGTACAGGGATGAAAAGGGCGTCGACCACCGTCCGCATGTCGTAATCGTAATGAATTTCACCCGTCCGACCGAAACAAAACCGTCGCTGCTCACCCACGAGGAAGTCAATACTTTCCTGCACGAATTTGGTCATGCGCTGCACGGCATACTGTCGGAAGCAACCTACGGCAGCCTTTCCGGCACCGGCGTCGAACAGGACTTCGTGGAACTGCCTTCCCAGATCATGGAAAACTGGCTCGACCAGGAACCGTTTTTAGACCGGATTGCCGCACATTACCAAACCGGCGAGAAAATTCCTTCCGAACTGGTTCACCACCTGATAGACGCTTCCAATTTCAACGCCGGCTACAAATGTTGCCGCCAGGTCAGTTTCGGTCTGCTGGACATGGCCTGGCACACGCTCTCCCTTCCTTTCGAAGGAGATGTGGCCGACTTTGAAAAAATGGCCATGGAACGCGCTGCCATTCTTCCGTTTGTCTCCGGGACGCTGATGAGCGGCAGTTTCAATCATATCTTTTCGGGGGGATACGCCGCCGGATACTACGGATACAAATGGGCGGAAGTGATGGATGCCGATGCTTTTTCGGTATTTAAGGCGGCCGGCATTTTCGACAGGAACGTGGCGAACGCTTTCCGCGAGCATATCCTCTCAAAGGGCGGCACGGAAGAACCCGACATTCTCTACCGGCGTTTTCTCGGCCGCGAACCTTCGATCGACGCGCTCCTGATCCGTAACGGAATAAAAAAGTAAGCGGGAACTCTCCGGCGTATGCGGCGGGACGCCGGAACCTCCTGTAATCTTCGGGCAAAAGAACCTCATTTCCACCTCCTTTTAATAACAAAACAACCTCAGTAGCAAGCAAGCAGGCATGAACCCTCCGGCAAAACCTCATTACCTTATTCTTTGTAACCGTACGGAAGTCCGCCCGTATATAGCATCTGCTTGCCTGCTACTGAGGTTGTTTTGTTA
>JAIRXI010000029.1 GCA_031268395.1 Tannerella sp.
GAAATCTCGAGCCTTCCGGGAGTTCCCGGAAAATCTCCGGGAGCTCTCGGAAAACTTCCGGGAGCTCTCGGAAAACCTCCGGGAGCTCTCGGACAAAATCCGGGAGCTCTCGGAAAAAATCCGGGAGCTCCCGGATTTCACGGCAGAGCCTGTTCCGGTAAGACAAAAACAGTTACAAATGCCGGATTTTACATTCTGTGTTTTCATGCGAAAGTCCGGCAACAGCCATGTACCGGTAACTTCTGCGCCTGCCGGCTTTACGGGGAGGCAATCATTTATTTACAGCGCCTTGGGTGGAACGTTTTTCTACAGATATTCCCTGTGTGCGGAGATGGCCCCCGCCCCTGCGCAGAGGCCGTTTCCGGTACTGTTCCGTCGCGATGCGGCAAAATGACCATAACGTGCGACAAGCTGGAATGCTCCCTTTGGGATGAAGGTCACAGCAAATATAAAATGGCCTGAAGCGGTGGTATAAGCGAATCGGCTATCCGGAAGATATTCGTTAACGCGATAACCGCAAACCGGATTCACTCCTGTTTCCCGGTCTGCAAGATCTCGTTTCGGCAAAAGGTTAAACAAGATGCCAGAAAAAAAAAGAGGCTGTCTTTCGGGACAGTCTCCTGTTCTTTTTCCGCTTTTTCGAGCGGTTAAAATTCATCCACGATAAAATCGCCGGCCGTCAGGTCCCTGATTCCCTCGGTAAAGGCGGCGAAATGGGCGGATGAAGCGTGTGTCTGAAAAGCGGCATCGTCTTTGTACTCCTCGTAAAAGATAAATTCAACCGGGTTGAGCGGCGACTGGTACAGGGTATAAAACAGATTCCCCTCTTCCTGCCGGGTAGCGGCTACCAGTTTCGACGCCACTTCAATAAAGGCTTTTTCCTGCCCTTCCTTAACGGCTGTCCGGGCAACAATTACCTTCTTGTCCTTCTTCGGTTGCTGCACCTCTGCAACCGTTGCCTGATGAGCACATTCGCCGCCAGCCTGACAACACTTCTTTCCTCCCTTGCACGACATCATGCCTGTCATGGCAAGCGTAATCAGCAAAATTCCAATTTTCTTCATTTCAGTAGATATTTACAAATTAAACAGCCACAAAATTAATCAAAAAAACCGTTTCTTCCGGCAAAAGCGTCCGGATTTTTACCACAATTCCATGTTCATGGCCTTGCGAACCTCCTTCAAGGTCTGTTCCGCTACCGTCCGGGCATGTTCGATGCCTCTCGCCAGCACGTCCCGAATGTAAGCCCTGTCGTTCTCCAGCCGTATTCGCCGCTCGCGGATCGGAGCGAAATAGCTGTTCAGCGCGTCGGTCGTCCATTCTTTCAGTTTTCTGGCGCCGGCATCGCCAATCTGTGCGGCAATCTGTTCCGGCGGCGTATCCAGACACAGCGCACAAAGGCGGAGCAGGTTGGCCACTTCCGGCCGGTTTTCCGGGTCGTAGGTGATAAAGCGTTCCGAATCTGTTTTGGCCGTTTTGAGCATCCGCTGCGTCTCGTCCGCCGTCGATTTGATGGTAATGGAATTGTTGCGGCTCTTGCTCATTTTCTGATTTCCGTCAAGTCCCAGAATCAGGGGCGTTTCGCTAAGCAGACCGAACGGTTCGGGGAAGACCGGCGCATGGTATTTCGTATTGAATCGCCTTGCAATGATGCGGGTCTGTTCAATATGCGGCAACTGGTCTTTCCCCACCGGCACGATATTGCTCTTGCAAAACAGGATATCGGCCGCCTGATGAACGGGATAGACATGCATTCCGGCATTGATGACCTGCTGTCCCGAAGCCGAGATTTCTTCCTTGATGGTGGGGTTCCGGTTCAGTTCGGCACTTGACACCAGTGTCAGGAAGGGAAGCAGCAACTGGTTCAGTTCCGGGATGTAACTGTGCGGAAAAATGTATGTTTTGCGATTTTCCGGATCCAGTCCGCAAGCCAGGTAATCGAGCGTCAACTCATACACAAAGTCTGCGATTCTGTCAAAGGCATCCCGGTCGGTCAGCACCTGGTAATCAGCTATAACAATATACGTTTCCACCCCCCGGTTCTGAATTTCGACCCGGTTTTTCAACGAGCCGAAATAATGGCCGATATGCAGATTTCCGGTAGGGCGGTCGCCCGTCAGCACTCTGTATTTCGACGGATGAACGGATATATCCGCTTCCAGTTCCCTGCTTTTTTTCTGTGCGACTTCAAATGTCGAATAATTTACTGTTTCCTGTTCTTTTTCCATTTTACACTCATTTGTTGTTTTTAAGGGCACAAAGATAACGATTCCGCCAAAAAGGGTCAAAGATTCAAGTACAAAGAAAGAAGACGGCGGCGGCCAGCGAGGCAACAAACAGCATTATGAGTACCGCCCGGGCTGTTTTTCCCCCGACGGACCGTTTCCTTTCCAGATGAATTTTTTTATCAAAACGGCTGAAAGCAGTCTGCCGGCTCATCTCGCGGCAGGCTTCCGAGAAGTCGCTGAAACTCCTTTCGGTCCGGTTCCGGCATTCATGGCCGCAGGTGGCGGCGACCGTACTTTCGTACCATGTTTCCCGGTTCTCGTCGAAGCAGGCAACGGCTTTGCGCAGACTGTCCACAAAATCTTCCGATGTTTCGTAGCAGGCGCGGATTTCGTCCGTATCCAGGCAGATTTTCCGGTCGGAGAAATCCGTGATCTGCATGAAATAGAGCCAGTCGTCAAACAGCGGCAGACATGAGGCATAATATTGCGCCACATAGTCTCGCCGGTCGCCTGCCCGTATCAGCGCCCTTAACTTGTCCAGTTCGAAACGGCAGTTGCGCTGCGCCGTTCCGTCTGCGGGACACGGGCCGGCCGGTTCGCACAGCGCATCCATATCCTCCTGTCCCAAAAGCATTAGCCAGAAGAAGGGGATGCAGTTGCTTCCTTCAAAAAGAACGGCTTCTTCGCCGCTGTCCAGCCTGGCAAAAAGATACGAGCCTTTTCTCCTGCCAGCCTGTTCTCTTTCCTTCATTCGTTTATGTTTTAAAATTGTAAGTGATAAAAGCCTGCCGGTGTATGGCCCGCCGAACCGGCGGATTCCGGAAATTCCATCCGGCGGCTGTTTTATTTAATTCAGATCCAGCAACCGGTCAATAAAGGCATTGTTTTTGCTCTTGGCCCCGTCAATGGATTTCCCGCCGGTGTAGGCCACGTAATAGGCCAAATTAAACAGCCTGTTCTTCATCAGGATAAAATCGATGGCGCTTACCACGCTGGTTTCTCCGTCCTCATGCATGTATTTTATCAGCACAATCATCGTTCTGACATTCGGCCGGGGCGAATATTTTTCGATCAGCGCAGGCTTTCCGACGGTCATCGTCCGGTAATATTCTTCGATGCGGTCGCTGATCCGATCAAAGCTGTCCTCCTCGAAGAGCGTCTGTTCCAGGTCCTTTTGTGCCTGTTCCAGGTCTGTTTCCCGCGCGTAATAGTTTTCCAGCCGATACTCGCCATACATCAGGAAATAGTCCTCATACGGAATATCCTTCAGTCTGTCGACCTGTCCGTACGTCTCGCTGTTCAGGTAGTAAGCCAGCACCGGGCCGGATGCCAGATAGGGCTGAATCACCTCCTGTACGCCCTGCTGCGTCCGGCACTCCGTCATCCCGTCCATTTCGGGCAAACAGAAGTTAACATACCCGTACAGCGCCGAATTTTCACATCCGGACGCATGCTTCTTCGTGGCGCCCGAACATCCCGCCAGCAGGAATACCATCCAAAGTCCAATGATCTTTTTCATCTGCATGTTTAATAAGTTACGGCAAAATTACATGAAAATCCCCATATCCCCAAATCCCTTCCCGTTCCGCAGGCCATCGAAGTGTCCGTCATGAGAGGCCATCCGGCGTTTGATTTCGTATTTCTTCAAATTAGCCCGGGAAAAACGGTCTTCGTGATTTTTTTATCCGCCGCTGTTTTTTTTCTGCCGTCTTTTGTCTAACTTTGGCGCGAGTTTAAAAAAGGCCTAAACGACCTTTTGGATTACATATTTATATATATCAAATTTGAAATTACATGAAAAGTGAAAAAACAAATCATTTGAACCGGCGTCAGTTCCTGGGTTATTCCGCACTCGGGCTGGCGGGGTTGACCGTTTTGCCGGGCTGGGCCATGCGCAACGGAATCCGTATGGCACCCAGCGACCGGATTGTACTGGGTTTTATCGGGCTTGGCCAGCAGGGCTGTTCCGATTTCAACAGTTTTTCGTCGTGTCCCGGCATACAGGTTGTGGCCGGGTGCGATGTGGAATCGCTCAAGCGCGAGCGTTTCAAAAGACGCGTTGAATCCTGGCAGAAAAAGCAGAACATGGCACAGCGTTGCGATGTGTACGAGTTCTACGAAGACCTGCTCGACCGCAAGGACATCGACGTGGTGTCCATCGCCACGCCCGACCACTGGCATGCCCTGACAGCGATCCACGCCTGTCGGGCGAAGAAGGACGTTTACGTGCAGAAGCCGCTGGCCTACACCGTGACCGAAGGTCTTGCGATGGTGAAGGCCGTGCGTGCCAACAACTGTGTGCTGCAGATAGGCAGCCAGCAGCGCTCCGGCAGGGAATTTCAGCAGGCCATCGCCCTGGTTCGCAGCGGCGGCATCGGCCATGTCGAAACCGTCTATGCCAAGGTGGGCGATCCGCCCGCGCCGCTGAACCTGCCCGAAATGCCGGTCCCCGCAACCCTGAACTGGAATCAGTGGTTAGGCCCGCTGAGTGACCCGAAAATCCACTATCATCCGGATCTCTGTCCGCCGATTTCACTGAATCCCGAACAGAATGAGCAACTGTGGGGCGCATGGCGCTGGTACCGCGAAACCGGAAACGGATTTACGGCCGACTGGGGGGCGCACATGTTCGACATTGCCCAGGCGGCTATCGGCATGGACGGTTCCGGACCGTGCGAGTTTATCCCCAAGGGATACAGCGGCGCCGAATACCTTACCATGAAGTATCAGAACGGCATTGTCATGACCGAACAGCCCTACACCGAGGAAGGCGGCAACGGCATCCGATTCAACGGCACGAAAGGCTGGCTGAAGGTGGCCAGGGGATACATTGAATGTTCCGATCCGTCACTGCTGGCAAAGGAGGAAGAAAAAATTGCCGCCGGACAGTACGAAGTCAGTTCGCCTCACATGCAGAACTTCCTGGACGCCGTGCGTTCGCGCAAGAATCCCGTCGCGCCGGTGGAAGTCGGATGCAGCACCAACACGCTCTGCTGTATTGCCAACATCGCCACCGAACTGCGCCGCCCCGTAAAATGGGATCCGGCGACGCTGAGCTTCGGCGACGACAGGGAGGCCGCCGCACACAGGCTTTACGGCTACGAATACAGAAAGGCGTTTTCGCTCTGAATATTCACCGGCCGGCCGGGGTGCTGTACAGAAATAACCGGCACATGGCTGTCTGCAGATGCCCTGACGGACAATACCGCAGGACGGGGGTTTCCCGTTCTGCGGTTCCAAAAGGGAAAATCATTTATAATTATGGAAGGAAGGGTGCACACGCACCCTTTTTTTATGGCTACCCGCCCACAGCCATTCACGGCTCACGGTTCATTCGCCTGAAATCATAATCCTGACATGTCCATTAGACCTCAGGGCACTTCTAAAAACGACTCACCAGCAAAACCCTGTGTTTAAGTACTAAGTATTAGTCAAGAATTAATTTAGAATATCGAAATGAGCGAAATTTATTTT
>JAIRXI010000061.1 GCA_031268395.1 Tannerella sp.
ATCGTGCTTCGCGTGAGACACCATCCGAACAAAACAGTTATATGCGAGATTAGCGCAAGGCAGGCGCCTTGCTTTTAACACGACGTAGCGGGACGCTACGCCGAGCAGGGCACGAAGCAATCGCCGAACCGGGAAGCCCGAAGCAATTCGTGCCCGCTTTGGCGATTGCTTCCTTCGTCGCAATGACGGCGCACGGCAAGTAGAAATCTGTTGGACATGCATCGAAGCGGGGGCTTCGAACTGATCGAAGCGAGGGCTTCGAACTGATCGAAGCGAGGGCTTCGAACCAATCGAAGCGGGGGCTTCGAACCAATCGAAGCGGGGGCTTCGAACCAATCGAAGCGGGGGCTTCGAACCGATCGAAGCGGGGGCTTCGAACCGATCGAAGCGAGGGCTTCGATGCATGAGGGTGCATTTCAACCTGTCGTGCGCCGTCATTGCGACGAAGCAATCCGGGTCTTTCTCGAATCTCACGAATGACAGGCCTTCCGGCTATTCCTGTGCCAGCAGGAACCTTTTGAAGCCTTCGATGTCTTTTCCCAGCGGGATACTTTGCTTTTTCCCCTGCATGAAAGCCTGCAATGCAGGCGGGATTTCGACCGGGATGCCCGTGATGCGGTCTACCGTCTCCTTGAACTTGGCCGGATGAGCCGTTTCCAGGAACAGGCCTGTTTCGCCCGGCTGTAACCGGCGGTCGAGCAGGGCCTGATAGCCGCAGGCGCCATGCGGATCGAGCAGGTAACGGTGCGCGCGACAGACTTCGCGCACGGTGGCGGCGATCTGTTCGTCCGTGTAGCGACAGCCCGCAACCTGCTGTATGATGGCGGCATGGTCATGACCATACAGATCCAGTATCCGGGCAAAGTTGCTCGGATTGCCGACGTCCATCGCATTGGCCAGGGTCGCCACGGAAGGGCGCGGCGTATAAATGCCCGTCCGCAGATATTCCAGAAAGACATCGTTGCGGTTGTTGGCCGCAATGAACTGCCGGACGGGCAATCCCATCCGCCGGGCAAACAGTCCGGCGGTGAGGTTGCCGAAATTGCCGCTGGGGACGCATACCGTCAGGTTCCCGGCCCGGCCTGCCCGATCCAGCTGAGCAAAGGCATGGAAGTAGTAAAACGACTGTGGCAGGAAACGGGCCACGTTGATGGAATTGGCCGACGTCAACTGTAGCCGGCGGTTCAGTTCCCCATCGGCAAAGGCGGCTTTCACCAGCGCCTGGCAATCGTCGAACGTGCCGTCGATTTCGACGGCGGTAATGTTTTGCCCCAGCGTGGCAAACTGACATTCCTGAATCGGACTGACTTTTCCGCCGGGATAGAGCACAAAGACGCGGATACGGGGTATGCCCAGAAAGCCGTTGGCCACCGCGCCGCCCGTGTCGCCGGAAGTGGCGACCAGCACGTTTACTTCGCGGTCGATTCCCTTCCTGCGGATAAAATAGCCCAGCATCCGGGCCATGAAACGGGCGCCAACATCCTTGAATGCGAGTGTCGGGCCGTGAAAGAGTTCGAGGCTGTAAATGGCGCCGTCCACCTGCACGACGGGCGTGTCGAACGACAGCGTGTCCTGCACGATCGCTGTCAGGGCGTCGGGATCCATGTCTTCCCCGAAAAAGGCCTGCGCCACCCTGTCGGCAATTTCGTGAAACGACTTGTCTTTCAACGACCGGATGGCAGCGGCCTCCAGCGTCGGGATCCGTTCGGGCATGTAAAGGCCCCCGTCGCCGGCCAGTCCCCTGATCACGGCCTCTTCCAGGCTCGCCGGCGGCGCCTGCCTGTTTGTACTGTAATATTTCATGCTGATTCCAATTTAATGACAGGCGATAAATTCCCGCATAAACAAATCGCCTGTTAACAGGCCGTATTTTCCCTTCAGGACGGAAAACTCGTCGTAGCGTTCCACCGCGTCCGGCGCCTGTCCGGGCGCACAGATCAGGAACGGGACGGGGTCTTTCGTGTGTGTCCGCACGGCGCAGGGTGTGGGATGGTCGGGCAGGACGGCGATCGCCACCGGTTCGTCCCATTGCCGGACGGCCTCGCAGACGGGGCCGACGATGCGCCGGTCGAGGTCTTCGACCGTACGGACTTTCAGCTGCACGTCGCCTTCGTGGCCGGCTTCGTCGCTGGCTTCGACGTGCACGTAGACGAAATCGTGCGTCCGCAACGCTTCCACGGCCGCCTGCGCCTTGCCTTCATAATTTGTATCGTACAGACCGGTTGCGCCTTCCACCGGCACCACGTCCATTCCGGCATACACGCCGATGCCGTGTATCAGGTCGACGGCCGAGATGACCGCGCTCTTCGGGATGCCGTACAGTTCCTTCAGCGTCCGCATCGTCGGGCGATAACCGGGCGACCAGGGCCAGATGCTGTTGGCGGGATCTTTCCCGGCCGCCACCCGCTTTCGGTTGACCGGGTGGGCCGGCAGCAGCTCCTGCGATAGCAGGATCAGGTGATTCAGCAGGGCGGCCGTTTCCGCGGCAGCAGCGTCGGCCGCCCTGATCAGGGCCGGGCGGAACGGCTGCATCGGGATGTCGTGCGGCGGCGTACAGTCTAACCGTTTGTCTCCCCCCTGCATGACCAGCAGATGGCGATATGACACGCCCGCATGAAAGCGGATGCGCGCGTCGCCCAGCTTCCCGTTCAGGAAGGCGATCAGTTCGCCGGCTTCTTCGCTGGAGATGTGTCCGGCCGAATGGTTCCTGAGCAGGGCGCCTTCCAGACAGACCAGGTTGCAGCGCATCGCCAGTTCGCCCGGATGCAGTTCGACGTTCATGCTGGCGGCTTCCAGTACGCCGCGTCCTTCGTACACTTCCGCCAGGTTGTATCCCAGCACAGCCAGATTCGCCACCTCGCTGCCGGGATGGAAACCGTCGGGGACGGTCTGGAGCCGTCCCGTGACGCCCAGCCGCGCCAGTTCGTCCATGTATGGCGTGCGGGCGTATTGCAGCGGTGTCCTGCCGCCCAGCAGGTCGACGGGTTCGTCTGCCATTCCGTCGCCCAAAATCAGTATTCTTTTCATAATTCCGGAGATGCCTTAGCGGATATTGGCAATGGAGATGATGTCGGCAAACACGCCGGCGGCCGTCACATCGTCGCCCGCGCCGTAGCCCTTGATGATCATCGGGTAGTCGTTGTAGCGTTCGGTGGAAATCATGATGATGTTGTTGCTTCCTTCCAGTTCGTAGAAGGGATGATGCCGGTCGACTTCCTGCAGGCCGATTTCGCACACGCCCTTGTCCATCCGGGCAACCAGCCGGATGCGCTTCCTTTCCGCTTCCACGCGCCGGCGCATTTCTTCAAATCCGGCGTCCAGTTCATGGATGTTTGCCCAGAAGTCGTCCAGCGTCCCTTCAAAGTATTTTTCGGGGATAAACAGGTTGATCTTGATGTCTTCCTGTTCCACTCTGTAACCGGCTTCGCGTGCCAGAATCACCAGCTTGCGAATGACGTCCTTGCCGCTCAGGTCGATGCGCGGGTCGGGTTCGGCATAGCGCGCATCCTTGGCCATCCGGATTGCCCTGCTCAGGGGGATTTCGGCGCTCAGCGTGTTGAAGATGAAGTTCAGGCTGCCCGACAGGACGGCCTCCAGGCGCAGGATATGATCGCCGCTGTTGATCAGGTCGTTCATCGTATTGATGATCGGCAGGCCGGCGCCGACGTTGGTCTCGAACAGATACTTGATGTCGCGCTGGCGGGCGATTTCTTTCAGTTTTAAATAATTGCTGTATGCGGAAGAGGCGGCGACCTTGTTGGCTGCCACGACGGAGATGTTGTTTTTCAACAGTTCTTCGTAAATGCCGGCAATTTCTTCGCTGGCTGTGCAGTCCACGAAAACGGAGTTGAAGATGTTCATTTGCAGGATCCCATCGCACAGGTCTCGCGACGAGCCTGCTTCGCCGCTGACATGCAGTTCCCGGATGCTGTTTTCCAGGTTCAGCCCTTCGCGACACAGAAGCCGCTTCTTTGAATTGGCTATGCCGACGATCCGCAGTTTCAGGCTGTTCTGTTCCATCAGCATGGACTGCTGAATGCGGATCTGTTCCAGCAGTTTGCCGCCGACCGTCCCCACGCCGGCAATGAAGAGGTTCAGCACCTTATACTCCGACAGAAAAAAAGAGTCGTGGATGGAGTTCAGCGCCTTCCGCAGATAGGCGCGCTTGATGACGAAGGAGATGTTTGTTTCCGAGGCTCCCTGCGCGCAGGCAATCACGCTGATGCCCGCCCGTCCCAGTGTGCCGAACAGTTTGCCGGCAATGCCGGGCGTGCGTTTCATGTTTTCGCCGACGATGGCCACGGTGGCCAGGTCGCGTTCGGCCTCGACGTCGTTGATTTCGCCCAGCGAGCGTTCCAGGGCAAATTCCTCGTTCAGCACGTTTACGGCCAGGTCGGCATCGGCATGGCAGACGGCAAACGTGGTATTGTTTTCCGAACTGGCCTGCGAGACCATGAATACGCTGATGCCGCTTTTGGCCAGCGTCTTGAATATGCGGTAATTGACGCCGATTACGCCCACCATGCCCAGGCCCTGTACCGTGATCAGGCACGTGTCGTTGATCGACGATATTCCCTTGATGATGGCTTTGCCCTTGACCGGCGCCGTTTCATGTTCGCGGGAGATGTATGTCCCGGGCGCTTCGGGGTTGAAGGTGTTGCGAATGCGAATGGGAATATTCCGGTGGTAGACCGGATAGATCGTGGGCGGATAAATTACCTTGGCGCCGAAGTTGCACAGTTCCATGGCCTCCGTGAAAGACAGGCGGTCGATGACATAGGCCGAATTGATCACTTTCGGGTCGGCGGTCATGAATCCGTCCACGTCTGTCCATATCTCCAGTACGGAGGCGTTGAGCGCCGTAGCCAGGATGGAGGCCGTGTAGTCGGAGCCGCCGCGTCCCAGGTTGGTGATTTCGGCGTTCTCGCGGCTCGATGAGATAAATCCGGGAACCAGCGCGATGTCGGGCAGTTGCCGGAAGGTTTCCCGGATCAGCCGGTTCGTCTGTTCAAAATCGACAATATGCTTGCTGAACTGCCGGACGGTCTTGATAAACTGTCGCGAGTCATACAGCACAGCGCCTCTGATGACGTGCGAGAGGATGCAGGAGGAGATGCGCTCGCCATAGCTTACAATGGCGTCGGACGTTTTGTCCGACAGGTCCTTGATCAGGTATACGCCCCGGAGTATGTTTTCCAGTTCTTCAAAAATGAGATCGACCTGTTTTTCCACTTCGCGACGCCTGGTTCCGGGGACGACGCCGGCAATCACATCCCGGTGACGCCGGACCATTTCCAGCAGTTCATGCTGATAGGCTGTATCGCCCGCAGAAGCGATCTTCGAGACATGTATCAGTTTGTCCGTGATCCCCCCCAGTGCGGAAACGACCACCACCCCCGGCTCGTTGAGCGTCTCTACGATTTGCTTTACGTTTAAAATACTATCCACGGAACCTACGGATGTTCCGCCGAATTTCAATACTTTCATCTGCTGTATTTTATTTAGGGAACAACCCCTAAGCTGATTCAGGTGGCAAAGATAAGCATATTTTCAAAAAATAAACAGCTGCCTTTCATATTTGGCGCATTTCAGACTGTCACTGCCCCTGACAAGTGTCTAATAGACATTTTGGGATAAATATTCAAACACGGAGGCACGGAGGACACAAAGAAAGGGGATGCGCGATCCCCTCCGTGTCTTCGTGTGCTCTGTGTTTAAATAAAGGAGGACACGGAGGGGCCCCGGGCAGGAAGCGTTTCTCCGATTGAATCACATGCAACATCCGTGTCATCCGTGTCATCCGTGTGCTTTTGATACAATCTATTTTTCGACAAAGACCAGCGTCGGCTCCAGCGGATAGCGTCCGAAGTCTTTTCCGTAGATGGCCAGTCCGCCATTTACGCCGTCAGGCACTTCGATCCGAATCCGGATGTCCTGCCCTTCGGTCAGGGCCGTAACCGGGACTGGCGTTTTGATAAGATAGCCGTAAGAACCGGCTTCGTAGAGCTTTCTGTCCTGCGGCTGCGCGAACCAGGACAGTGCGCCGCGATGGTCGGCCGGGTCGTCCGGCAGCCAGGCCTCGCCGCATACCTTCCCGTTGACGGAGATTTTTATATACGAGGGGAACGTTTGCTGGCCGGTCATCGGATAAGCATTTTTGTTCTTCGACGGGTCGAGAATCCCTTTCCCGCGCATGTAATCGCCACTGTCGTCACCGGTTGCGCCCTCTGTATCCTTGCCGTACAGCTTTTTGGCCGAGGCTTCGAACACCAGCATGACGGCTTCCGTCGTGCCGGGCGACACGCCCTGCGGCCAGGGCGCCGTGTATTCGAAATAACCGCTTCCGGCGCCGTTCACCTTCCGTCCGTCCAGTACGTTCCACTGTTTGTACGTCCACTGTGCACCGCTGAACTGTGCCGGGTCAAGCGTCACCAGTTTCGTTTTCCGGTCCGTCGCGGGATTCGCTCCTTCCTTTACGCGAATCAGCGAGAAATTCCGTCCCAGCGTCGCTCCGTCCACCGTTTTCAGTTCATAGCGGAGTACGTAAAGTCCTTTCTGTCCGGGCAGCGTGACTTTGGCCGGCGCGATGGATTCGTGCAGGTAAGGTTTGAACACTACCGGATGCGTGGCGGTCTCTGTCAGCGACTCGTTGCCCAGCGCGTCCCAGCCTGCCAGCGACGTTTCCAGCCGGAGCGCGCCGGGATTCCGGTCCGTCATGAAGGAAGCGAAAAGCGGAATCTCAAGCGTCGAGCCGGCGCGGGCTTCGCGACACAGGGCGCCCTGGGGAGCGATATAATACAGGGAATGAAGGTCGGCAAGGGTCATGCCCGGCACGAAGGCGTCCAGGCCGTCGTACTTCGGACTGCGGTCGTAACGCACGTAGCCGTTCCATTCGTTGATTACGTCGTGGTGTTCGGTGTACAGCCAGCCGGCGCACAGGGGATGGGAACGGAACTCGTTCATCATGATGTGATAATCCCAGGTGAAATCAATATCGCCCGTACTGCCGTCATATCCCCATACGTTTCCACATTCGCTGTTCAGCATCGGGGCGCCGTCCTGCCGGTTTTCGCCGGTGAAGTTCCATGCAGAACCGATATGCGTGTTCTTCACTTCCCCGTCAAGCGCTTCTTTCCACAGGTAGCCGGGCAGATAACTGTGCCACGTGTTGAGGTCGGTTTGCACATGGTCGCGGTTGCAGGGCGAGTTGTCCTCCACCAGCCGGGTCGGGTCGAGTTTCTTGTTTTCAAGATACATCCTGCGCACCCA
>JAIRXI010000084.1 GCA_031268395.1 Tannerella sp.
ATCCATAGAAGAAGCGATTAAACCGGCGGTTGAACTCCGTACGGAGTTCCATCCAGCAGGGAGACATTCGTATGCTATGGATATGAATGCCCTGACGGGCAAACCCCGTTCATCGTTCATCGTTAAGGAAGGCCCGTCCCGGCCGGGACGGAATGTGGACGAAAAAGGGGGCACGGCACGCTGTTCTGCAATGACGGCCCGTTGTGCGCCGTCCTTGCGAGGCACGAAGCAATCGCCAAACCCGCGCAGGGATTGCTTCAGGTTTCCCGCTCCGGCGATTGCTTCCTGCTTCGTCCCTCGCAGTCGCAATGACGGTGCACGGCGCGCTGTTCTGCAATGACGGCCCGTTGTGCGCCGTCCTTGCGAGGCACGAAGCAATCGCCAAACCGTGCAGGGGTTGCTTCGGGTTTCCCGCTTCGGCGATTGCTTCCTGCTTCGTTCCTCGCAGTCGCAATGACGGTGCACGGCGCGCTGTCCTCGCAATGACGGCCCGTTGTGCGCCGTCCTTGCGAGGCACGAAGCAATCGCCAAACCCGCGCAGGGATTGCTTCAGGTTTCCCGCTCCGGCGATTGCTTCCTGCTTCGTTCCTCGCAGTCGCAATGACGGTGCACGGCGCGCTATCCTGCAATAATGGGCACAGGTATAAAAAACGACATGTTGAAATGCACCCTTTGGGATGCTTACGGTGCTGTAGATTTTCGTGTCCGGCAGGAATCGCGTGCAGTCAATCCGGAATATTGGATGAAAACAACCGCCAATCAAATATTATGTATTATTAACTGTTTGCCTCGACTTTCGTAAATCAGTGAAATGCAGACAGCTATAAAAAAAGTTACTGCATGGGCTAAAAAAAAACAGGGGAAAATGCATTTTTAACACAGGGTATAAGGCTTCTCACAGGTCTAATAAACAGTATAAAGTTTTATCTTTGCGGCAACGCGATGGAATTACCGTATAGAAAAGCGGCAACGCGATAGAATTACCGTATAGAAAACAAATAAAAAAATTGAGCCTGTGAAGAAAAAAGAGAAGAGAAGCGTAAAGAAACGGGAAGAGGTGCAGTACATCCTCCCGCAGTTATCAACCGTATGGACTGTTTCGGCGGGTACTGACCCGGTGGACAGCGCCATACACCTTTCAATTACCTGAATAATTTTATTTTAACAAACAAAACGTATGAAAAAGATTTTATTACACACCGGAGGTGGAGCGCTTTTTCGCTTCGCCTCAAAAATACCATTAACTATGCGTATTACATTATTATTACTGTTCTGCGCCGTCTTTCAGGCAGGCGCGGATGTTGGGTACTCGCAAACACAGCGGCTAACGCTGAACCTGCGGGATGTGACGGTCAAAGAGGCCCTCAATTCCATTGAGGAGCAGTCCGAATTTTACTTTTTGTATAACAGCAAACTGGTGGACGTCGACCGTAAAGTGAATGTGAAAGCGAGGAATCAGCTGATCTCTGCCGTACTGGACGGCATGTTCGCATCGACGGATGTGACGTACAAAGTGGAAGAGAAACAGATTGTTCTGAGCCGGAAGAACGGGGATGCGCCGGTAGCTACGGCCGCTCAGCAGAACACCGTCCGGATTACGGGCCGTGTGGTCGACGGCAGCGGCGAGGCGGTGATCGGAGCAAACGTCCTCGAAAAGGGAACGACCAACGGCACCGCCACCGACGTGGACGGGAATTTCGCCCTGACGGTGGCCGACAATGCCGTTTTGCAGGTTACGTATATCGGTTATATTCCACAGGAAATCAGCGTATTAGCGAGGGGGGGGGGGCAAATCTCTCATAATTACGCTATTAGAAGACTCCCGCGCGCTTGAGGAAGTCGTAGTCATCGGCTACGGCACGCAGAAGAAAACGTCCGTCACCGGCGCCATTGCTTCCCTGCAGACCGAGAAAGTGGAGAATATTCCCGTTGCGAATGTATCCAACGCGCTTGCCGGCCGGATGAGCGGCCTGTATGTGAATCAGGCATCCGGCGCTCCGGGCTACGCGGCAGCCATCCGGATACGTTCCATCAATACCTGGAAAAGCACCGGCAACGATCCCCTCTATGTCATCGACGGCATTATCCTGGACAAGCGGTCGTTCGACATGCTTGACTACACCGAAATTGAAAACATCTCCGTACTGAAAGATGCAGCTTCCGCCTCCGTTTACGGGGCGCGGGCGGCCAACGGCGTTATCCTGGTAACAACCCGGACGGGCAAGGAAGGCAAGTTCAGAATGAATTACGGCTACTCTTACAGTTTCGACCAGCCCTCGAAGCTGCCGGACTATGCAAGTTCGGCCGAGATGGTGAAGTTTGCCAATCACGGAGCCTCCGTCGCAGGCATTGCACCTTCGTATGACGAGGAAGAAATCGCTTATTTCAATCAACACGATTTTGGAAACGCATGGTTCGACCGGGCATACAGGGATCCGACACTGCAAAAGCACACGCTGAACGCTTCCGGAGGTTCCGACAGAATCAAGTATTTTATCGGGATGAACTATTTCGACCAGACGGCTTTTATCAAGAACGGGGACTATCAAAAGGTCAATATCCGCTCGAATGTAGACGCCAATTTCACGAACGAACTCAGCGGAACGTTCAAACTGGCCTACAACGAAGGCACCCGGAATCACTATGCTTTTGCCGAAGACCAGAGCGGTTTTAACACAACCGAAACATTCGGCACCGTGTGGATGCGCCTGCTTAACTTCAACCGGCTCATGAGCCCGGTTACCTCCGACGGGAAGTACATCAATCCCGGCTGGATAGGCAATCCGCTGGCATTTATCGAAGAAGGAGGGACCAACAGGCGCAAGGACAGCAACATTGACGTCAACATCGGACTGACCTATAAACTGCCGTTTGTAGAGGGACTGTCGGTATCGGCCAATTACAGCCGGAACTATTCAAATGCAACGGTCAAACTGTACGAGGTAAAACCGACCCTCTACAATGTAGTTCAAAAAGGCTCGCACGGTGCAATTTACACGGACGAAATCATCAGTGTGCAACCGTCGCCTTACCCCCAAAAGGAACGTTTGGTGAAAACATCGGAAACATCCAACGACTATCAGCTGAACTTTTCGGTCAATTATGCCCGTTCGTTCGGCAAGCACAACGTTGACGCCGTTTTCGTGTATGAGCAGAGCGAAGGGGCTTACGACTATTTCGATGCCGTGCGGGAAAACTTCCCCCTGGTACATACAGACCAGTTCTGGGCGACGTCTGCCGACAGGCTGGATTCCTATGTGAGCGGTAACGAAAGCGAATCCGGACGCGCTTCGTATATTGGCAGGGCTACGTATGACTATGATGAAAAATATTTCCTCACCGCAGCCGCCCGTTACGACGGTTCCATGCGGTTTGGCCCCGACTACCGGTGGGGACTGTTCCCTTCGATACAGGCCGGATGGGTGATTTCAAAGGAAAACTTTTTCAATACGTCGGTGATTGATTTCCTGAAAGTCCGCACTTCGCTGGGACTTACCGGAAACGATGCCGTAGGCGGATGGGCGTGGAGCGAATCCTATTCAACCGTGGGGAATTATTTGTTTTCATCCCTGGAGCCGCAGGTGAGATACGGCGGAATTGTAAACCGGGTGCTGACCTGGGAAAAGACCAGGGACTGGAACATAGGCCTTGATTCGCGCTTCCTGAACGGATATTTCCTGAATCTTGAGTATTACAACCGTCACAACTACGACATCCTCGACAGCCGGATTGCCTCGCTGCCGCGTTCGTTCGGCGGAAGCATGCCGCCCGAAAACTATGGCATTGTGGATGCGAACGGATTTGAAGTTGAACTGGGTTACCGGGGCAGGGTAAAGGACGTAAACTACAGCGTTGCGGGAAACTTCTCTTATGCGACGAACATCGTCAAACTGCGGGATGTAGCTGAAAACGTCCGGGATCCGGACAATCCGAACGGGCGAAGCACGGACTACATGAGAATGCTGGTTTCCACCGGCATTATCCGGACGCAGGCCGAACTGGATGCGATTCCCGAAGGGTATACGATTTACGGTCAGAAACCGGCGCTGGGAGCGCTCAACTTTGAAGACGTCAGCGGTCTGGACAACGTTCCCGACGGGAAAATCGACGATTACGACGTACAGATTCTCAAGGGGAAACATACCGTAGCGCCCTACATGTTCGGATTGAATTTGACGGCCGACTGGAAAGGGTTCGGCATTGACGTGCTGTTTCAGGGACTGGCCGGCGTATACAAGGTATTCGACGATGGCGCCGGACGAAACTATAAATCGCTTACCTTCTGGAATGATTCCTGGACGCCTGAAAATGTGCACGCTACCTACCCGCAGATCGTTCCATGGGGCTACAACAGTGACACGCGCGTCTCTACCTTCTGGCTGGAGAACAGCAGCTATTTACGGTTGCAGCAGCTAAGTCTCAAGTATTCGCTTCCGAAAAACCTGATTAAAAAGGCAAGACTTTCCGACGCGACCTTCCTGCTTTCCGGGACCAATCTGTTCACGCTCACCAAATTTGATTATTATGAACCTGCCAGTGACGGTATATACACGTATCCTACGATGAAGACGTATACCCTGGGCGTCAATATCAGTTTTTAATGTGTCATGTTATTAATAAATAGAATAAAAATGAAAACGATAAGCAAATTAGCAGGTATCATCATGGCGATGTTTACCTTTATACAGTGCAGTGACCCGCTCGACAAGGAAAATCTGGCCGTTATCACCGGCGACCTTGTATGGTCGAATCCCGATATTGCAGAAGCCTACGTAAATGATATGTATGCCAGTTTTATGCCCGGATTTGATGTCGGCGAAGCCTCCAATTGCGACGAAGGCGGCGTAACCAATGGAAATACGCTAATCAGTTCCTATATCAACGGGACATTCACCTACGATACGTATAATTATTATCCTTACGACGAAATTCGACGGATCAACATCTTTCTGGCCAATATCGACGGCGCTACCTTTGAGGAAAGCATCAAAAAGAACCTGAAAGGACAGGCGCTGTTCTGGCGGGCATGGGCTTATTTCCGGATGGTCCGGGCCTACGGCGGCGTTCCCTTAATTCTGGAACCGGCCGAGCCGACGGATACGGAGGCCATTTTCGTGCCCCGCAACAAAACGTCGGAATGTTATACCCAGATTGTAAAGGATTTGAACGACGCCATTCCGCTGCTGGACGACAAAAGCGACATCGGGCGGATTGATAAATGCGTGGCGCTGTCATTCAAAGGCAAGGTGCTGCTGTTCAAGGCAAGCCCGCAATTCAACCGCAATAATGACGCGGCGCTGTGGCAGGAGGCTTATGCGGCCAACAGGGCGGCGCTCGACTTTCTGGATGCGCAGGGCAAAGGACTGTATGAGAACTACAAACAGATCTGGCTGGACGAAATGAACAAAGAGGTTATTATGGTGCGACGGTATTCTTATCCGGAAGCGCCGAATGGCGGTCCACAGGCGTCCATACGCCCGCTGGTGTATGCCCGGGGCGCTGTTGGCGGTAACCGGCCTTCGCTGGAATTAGTCAATGCGTATCCCATGAAAGACGGTTCCCGCTGGGATCCGGCCACCATGGACTACCGGAAACTGCATCAGGACAGGGATGCACGCTTCTACGCCTCCATTGCCTATAACGGCGCCGAACCCTATATCGTTCCCATGTTCGGAAACGAAAACCTGTGGACGTACTGGTATGACAGAGACGAAAATCCGGAGACCGGTATTAACGGAAAAGAATCCCGGGCAGATAACCAGACCGACTTTGGCGATGTGGGAGAAAATTCGTATGCCCATAACAGTTTCTATTCTTCCAAAATGCTGGACCAGACCATCTCAAGGAACAATATAAACGACGGTTCGGTGGACTGGATTGAAATCCGTTATGCGGAAGTGCTGATGAATTATGCGGAGGCGGCCAATGAGACAGGCCGAACCGATGAAGCGCTCGACGTGCTGTATAAAATCCGGCAGCGGGCCGCCATTGAACCGGGCGACGGACGCTACGGGATTACGGCCACTTCGGTCAATGAACTGCGAAAAGTGATTCAGGACGAACGGTTTGTCGAGTTTGCTTTCGAGACAAAGCGGTTCTGGGATCTGCGCAGATGGCGCATCTTCGCCTCCACATTCGACAATATGGAAGGTAAAACCCGTCACGGTCTGCGGATTGAATATAACGGAGACGTTTCCCAACGTCCGAGGCTGTTGACCGACATCAACAGCGTGTGGGATCAGTTCACCGTTACGGCCATTCCGGACATTCAACCGTCGAATGTGCTTTCGGAAGACAAATATTCCTTCTTCGGGATTCCGCTGGCGACGTTGAACCGGAACAGTAAAATCGAGCAGAACAACACGTGGGAAGGCACGTTTAATCCGCTGGATTAAACGTAGCCGGGGAGAATAACATTCTGTGGAACTCCGCGTCATCTGCAATACGCAGAAGGCGCGGAGAACTGCAGAATAACATTCAACGTAACCGATAACAGAAAGAGATATGAAAAATATATTGAAAGCCTGGCTCAGGAAAAACGTCCTGACATCCGATCCGAAAGGTTTCACCGCCCTCGTATCGGCGGCGGGAAGCATTAACAAACAGGGACTGATCGACGCCATCGTGGAGGAAGGCATCGAATTGAAACGCGAAACGGTAGAAGACGTCGTGACGCGCTATAACCGCGTAGCCGCACGTTATGCGGTGCGCGGATGGAATGTGGACACGGGACTGGTCTATCTGCGTGCGATTATTACCGGCCTCTTCTTCGGCCGGAAGTTCGACCCGGAAAAGAACGGCATCTACGTGTCCGCCACGCAGGGCATGGAAATCCGGAAGGAACTGTCCAGTACGGAAGTGGAGAT
>JAIRXI010000107.1 GCA_031268395.1 Tannerella sp.
CTGGCGGGAGGTCATATACAAACAAAAATCGGAATATCAAAACGCCCTGTTCACACAAATGCAGGGGGCTTACTTTTGAAAATTGAAAATATGACGTCTCATTATCTGCAATTTACAGACGTGAAATAATTGGTATGCCGTTTTACCGGACAGTAGTGATTCAAAACATAAAAAAGGGTCGGAATTTCTTCCGACCACTCGTGGCGCCATACCCGCCCGTCCCGTTTGGGACGGAATGTTGGTAGAAAATGGAACGCAGCATAATCACCCGTCCCGGCTGGAACGGAGGAATGTGGAGGGAACGCGGAATACGGCAGACTCATGCCGGGACTGTGCTTGCCCCGCCCGTCTTACCCCGCACGGGATAATGCCTTCCGCCCACATTCCGTCCCGGAGAGACAGGCCTTTAACGAAGCAGTAACGCTGTTGAGAAAAGAGGATGCATCCGCTCAGGCAAAAAGGCGCTCAGGATCGGGGAAATACGTACCTGTTATTTGTTTCGCAACCCCTAATGGACATGTTGGGTTTATTCAATGCTCCACTGTTTTTGTTGGGGCGGGAGGAGTGTAAAGCTTTTCCGGTGGAGGGGCGTAACGCCGTATTTGCGGATAGCGTCGCGGTGCGCCCGTGTGGGATAACCCTTGTTTTTTGCCAGCTGATAGGCCGGATAGACTTCGTCCAGGCGGTTCATGCAATCATCGCGGTACGTCTTTGCCAGCACCGATGCTGCCGCGATACTCAGGTATTTGCCGTCGCCCCCGACCACCGTCGTATGGGGAATACCCGGGCAGGGCGTAAAACGGTTGCCGTCGATCAGCAGATGTTCGGGAACCACTTTCAGTTGTTCAATGGCGCGGTGCATAGCCAAAAAAGACGCTTGCAGAATGTTGATGCAGTCGATCTCCTCCGGCGTGGCCATACCGGTTGCCCAGGCGACAGCTTCCCGTTCGATGACGGTCCGCAGTTCATACCGTTTTTTCGCACTCAGCAGTTTGCTGTCATTCAGGTCGGCATTATAAAAGTCCGGCGGAAGAATCACGGCCGCGGCATATACCGCGCCCGCCAGGCAACCCCGCCCGGCCTCGTCGCAGCCCGCTTCCACGCAATCCGCTTTTAGACAGGGTAGCAGCGCCATTCAAAACATGCCTTTAATCCGTTCGATACCCGCCATCAGTGCGTCTATTTCGTCCTTCGTGTTGTACAGGGCAAACGAGACGCGGGCTGTCCCCTCCACGCCCAGGATCCGCATCAGCGGCTCCGCGCAGTGATGACCCGTGCGTACCGCAATCCCCAGCCGATCCAGCAGCATCCCCATGTCATACGGATGAATCTGCCCCAGGAGAAACGATATCACGCTGCTTTTTGCCGCCGCCCGCCCGAAGATTCGCGCCCCCGCGCCGTCCAGCCGCCGCGTGGCATCGTCCAGCAGAGCTTTCTCGTGGGCGGCAATGGCGTCCCATCCGAAGGATGACAGGTAGCGCAGCGCCTCCGCCAGCGCCGTACTCCCGATAAAGTCCGGCGTACCGGCCTCAAACTTGTAGGGCAGTTCATTGAAAGTCGTCTTCTCGAACGATACGGAAGCAATCATCTCGCCTCCACCCTGATATGGCGGGATGCGTTCGAGCCAGCATTCCTTGCCGTACAGCACGCCGATGCCCGTGGGAGCATAGATTTTATGTCCGGAAAAGGCGTAGAAGTCGGCGTCGAGCGCCTGCACGTCCACGGGCATGTGCGCCACGGCCTGTGCTCCGTCGACCAGCACGGGGACGTTGTGTCGACGGGCTATCCGGATCATGTCGGCCACGGGATTAACCGTCCCCAGCACGTTGGACACATGCGTGACGGCCACCAGGCGCGTCCGTTCGGTAAAGAGCTGCCCGTAAACCTCCAGCTCCGGTTCGCCCCGTTCGTTAACCGGAATCACTTTCAGTTTCATCCCCTGCAACTGCCAGGGGACGATGTTTGAATGATGTTCCATGGCCGTGACAATCACTTCGTCGCCCGGTTGCATGAAAGCCTTGCCGTAGCTCGAAGCCAGCATGTTGATCGCTTCGGTGGTGCCGCGGGTAAAGATGATTTCCGCGGCGGAGCGGGCATTCAGGAATCGCTGTACCACGAGCCGCGCATCTTCATGGGCTTCGGTAGCCTGACGGCTGAGGAAGTGTACGCCGCGGTGGATGTTTGCATTGGTGCGGTAATAGCCGCCGGTCAGTTTCTCGACCACGCAGCGCGGTTTCTGCGTCGTGGCGGCATTGTCAAGGTAGACCAGCGGTCTGCCGTATACTTCGCGCTGCAATATCGGAAAATCCGAACGGATGGAGGATATGTCTAACATAACGGGCTGCTTTTATTGTTTCTTTTTCCTGCGGGAACGGGTTTTCGGATTTGTGATACGGCAGGCCTTTACCTGTCCGGTCTCGCGTCCGGAAGTTCCGGCCAACGGTTTTTTTTGAGGGAAGGGGGGAGACTGCCTTTCCGGGCAGCCTCTTTCCTGTCCGTCGTCCGGTCAGCAGTTGCTCCAGTCAACCAGATGCATGTCGCCCCTGTCTGCCAGCGCATGATGGAAGGCAAAACAGGCTTTGAGGTCCTGCGGCGTGTGTCCGGCAACGCCTCTGTTCAAGTAGTCGTTCAGGAGCGGACGATAGTCGGGATGCACGCAATGATCAATGATGAGACGCGCCCGCTGAATGGGCGAAGTTCCGCGCAGGTCGGCCACGCCGTATTCGGAGACGATGATTTTGACGGAATGTTCGCTATGGTCAACGTGCGACACCATCGGCACGAAAGCGCTGATTTTACCGTTCTTGGCCGTCGAGGGTGTAGTGAAGACGGAAAGATAGGCGCCGCGCGTAAAGTCGCCCGAACCGCCGATCCCGTTCATCATCCGGGTACCCGAAACGTGCGTCGAGTTGATGTTCCCGAAAATATCGACTTCAAGCGCCGTGTTGATGGTGATCAGGCCCAGCCGGCGGACGACTTCGGGATTGTTGGATATTTCCTGCGGACGGAGCAGGAGTTTGTCTCTGTAGAAGTCCAGGTTCGAATACACCTCGTCCAGCGCTTCCCGGCTGAGCGTGAGCGAACAGCCGCTGGCAAACTTGACCCGCCCCTGTTTCATCAGTTTGATGACGGCGTCCTGGATCACTTCGGTATAGATGCTGAAAGGCGGGATACCTTCGTTGGCGCCCATACATTCCAGTACGGCGTTGGCGATGTTCCCCACGCCGCTCTGAAGCGGCAGGAACGGGGCCGGGATGCGCCCGGCTTTCATTTCGCTTACCAGGAAAGCGGCCACATTGCGCCCGATGTCGACCGTTACGCTGTCGAGCGGCGTGAAAGTGCTGCCGTCCGGAGGCGTCGTCGCGTCTACCACGCCGACGATTTTCTCCGGATCGACCTTCAATACCGGCGAACCAATCCGGTCGGACGGCGTGTAGATAGGGATTTCGCGGCGGTACGGAGGATCGTCCGGCTCGTACAGGTCATGCATCCCGCGGATTGCCTTCGGGTGGAAACGGTTCAGTTCGATCAGAATCCGGTCTGCCATCCGGCAGAAAGTCGGCGAATTGCCGGCCGCGTCCGTAAGGAGGATTTCACCGTCTTCGGTCACGTCGGCCGCTTCGACGATCGCCACGTTGAGCTTGCCGAAGAAGCCGTACCGCAGGTCCTGCGCCAGGGAGGAGAGGTGAAGGTCGAAATACTGTGCGCCGCGCGCGTTCAACAGCGCCCGCAAGTCTTTGTTCGACTGGTACGGGCTGCGGAATTTCACGGCGTTCGCACGCGCCAGTGCGCCGTCTATGCGGTCGCCCGTGGACGCACCCGTAAAAATTCCGATTTGAAAGGGATTCCCTTTTGCATGCGCTTCTTCCGCACGCCCGGCAATTGCCTGGGGAATGAGTTTGGGGCAGCCCGACGGCGTAAACCCGCTGAATCCGACACTGTCGTCGTGATTGACAAAAGTTGCTGCCTCTTCGGCAGTAATGAATTTTAAAGCCATATTTTTTTTAGATTACCACATAATAATTTCGCGCTGCAAAGATAGCAATGCAGCAACAAACGTCAAAGCGGCAGGGCTTTTTTTTCTGAAATTCAATATTTCCGGTTCAGTATTTCTGCCGAGACAAACGCTCTGCGGAAAGCGTCCCTATTCGTTAAATCCAGTTCGTCTGTCCATGCCGTTTCCTTTTCCTCCACCAAGGCCTGCATCTCTCCGTCCAACATGCGCCGGCCTTCTTCCATGCCCGGCGACAGGGAAGCGGATGAGGGCCAGCGGGATTCGGACATGGATGGAGGACTTTTCTTTTTCCGCGTCCACACCGGTGGGGGCGGCGGGGGCGACGGCTGCATTTCCTCCATCGACGGCGGCTGCGACGCAGGCGGCAGCGTTTGCTCCTGTGGCTTCTTTTTGTTCAGGTTGCCAACAAAACTGACGATGGCGACCACCAAAATCACAATATAATATAACCAGTCTCCCGTATGATTGTCCATACCATTTAATTTTTTACATTTGCGCTCAAAAATAGCCGTTTCTTTTGGAACAGGGAAATTTTTGACGAAAAAAAAGAATATGAACGATCCGGATACCCTGCACGCAACGCGCAAATTATACATGGAGACTTATGGTTGCCAGATGAATGTCGCCGACAGCGAAGTCGTTGCATCCGTCATGCAGACGGACGGCTACGTGATGACGGAACGTCCGGAAGAGGCCGACGCCATTTTTGTGAATACGTGTTCGGTGCGCGACAATGCCGAACAGCGCGTGCTGGGACGCCTGCAATATTTCCAGTCGTTCCGGAAGAAAAAAAAGCGGCTGATTATCGGCGTGCTGGGCTGCATGGCCGAGCGCGTCCGGGACGAACTGATCCGGGAACACGGGGTGGACCTGGTCGCGGGGCCGGACGCTTACATGGATCTGCCGAACCTGGCCGGCGCCGTCGAGCGCGGCGAGAAGGCCATCAACGTGGAACTGTCGACGCAGGAGACCTACAGGGATGTGGTTCCGTTGAAACTGGGCGGCATCCGCATCTCCGGATATACGTCCATCATGCGCGGTTGCAACAATTTCTGTACCTACTGCATCGTCCCCTACACGCGCGGTCGCGAACGGAGCCGCGACCCGGACAGTATCCTGAATGAAGTGCGCGACATGCAGGCGCAGGGATACCGCGAAGTCACCCTGCTGGGACAGAATGTCAATTCGTACCGCTTCGGGGCAAAGGGCCGGCATGTCGGATTCCCGCAACTGCTGGCACACGTGGCCGAAACGGTGCCGGAGATGCGCATCCGCTTCACCACCTCGCACCCGAAGGACATGAGTGACGAGACCCTGCATGTCATGGCAGCGTACCGGAACATCTGCCGTCATATCCACCTGCCGGCTCAGTCGGGCAGTTCGCGGATGCTGCAAGTGATGAACCGCAGATATACCCGCGAATGGTACCTGGAACGCATCACTGCCATCCGCCGCACGCTGCCGGACTGCGGTATTTCGACCGACCTTTTCTGCGGCTATCATTCCGAAACGGAAGAAGATTACGAAGCGACGCTTTCGCTGATGCGCGAAGCCGGTTTCGATGCCGCCTTCCTGTTCAAATATTCCGAACGGCCGGGCACCTATGCTGCCAGACACCTGCCCGACGACGTGCCGGAAGAGGTGAAGATACGCCGCCTGCAGGGGCTGATCCGGCTGCAAAACCGACTGTCGGAAGCCAGCAACCGCCGCGATGCCGGCAAGGTGTTCGAGACGCTGGTAGAAGGCTTTTCCAAACGCTCGCGCGAGCAAATGTTTGGCCGCACCGGACAAAACAAGGTCGTCATTTTCGACAGGCGGAATTTCAAAGTGGGACAGTATGTGCGCGTGAGAATCGAAAGCGCTACCTCCGCAACGCTTTTCGGCACGCCGGTGGAGATCCCGGACGATGTCGCGTGAGGGATAAAGAACTGTTTTTGCGGGAAAAACCGGAGGAATTTGAACATGAATAGATTCACTGCAAAACGGCAAAACGGGCGGGCGCACAGGACGGGCAACCCGCGAAAGAGGCCGTCTCTGCTCCTTTCGCTGGCGCCCGTTGCCACGCTGACGGGCCTGATGGCCGTTACCATCCGCACCTTCGGGAACGACGCGCTGGGCGGCGCCAGCCAACTCGTCCTGCTGGCATCCGCCGCCGTCTGCTGCCTGCTGGCCATGACCTGCTGCGGCATCCGCTGGAAAAACATCGAGGCAGCGATCGTGCGCAACATGGCAAACGTTTCTCCGGCGCTGCTGATTTTGCTGTTTGTCGGCGCACTGTCGGGCAGCTGGATGGTCGGCGGCGTGATCCCCACGCTGATTTATTACGGCGTGCAGCTGATTCGCCCGGATTTTTTCCTGGCTTCGACCTGCGTGATCTGTGCGTTTGTTTCGCTGATGACCGGCAGTTCGTGGACGACGGTGGCGACCCTCGGCATTGCGCTGGCCGGCATCGGGAGGGTGCAGGGTTTCGGCGAAGGATGGATTGCCGGCGCCATCATTTCGGGCGCCTATTTCGGCGACAAGATTTCACCCCTTTCCGATACGACCATCCTGGCGTCGTCCATCACCGGTACGCCGCTCTTTCGGCATATCCGCTACATGCTGATCACGACGATTCCATCGCTGACGCTGGCCATCCTGATTTATCTGGTTGCCGGACTGGTCCGCACGTCTGCGCCGTCCATGGACATCGACTCATTTGCTTCCGCGCTGGCACAGACATATCACATCTCGCCCTGGCTGCTGCTTGTGCCGCTGCTGATGGGCGTGCTGATCGGCCGGAAGGCGCCTCCCGTCGTCACGCTGTTTGTGTCGGCAGTGGCCGGCGGCCTCGCGGCGCTTGTGTTTCAGCCGGACATCCTCCGGCAGCTTGGCGGGCCGGAAGCGTCCGGCGCCGGCCCGGTCTACCGGGGACTGATGCAGGCGTTCTGCGGACAGACGCAGATGCATACGGGGAACGAAACGCTGGACGGGCTGACGGTTACGCGCGGCATGGCGGGTATGTTGAATACCGTCTGGCTGATTGTCTGCGCCATGTGTTTCGGCGGCGCCATGACGGCCAGCGGCATGTTGACCGCCATCACGTCCGTTTTCCTGCGCGGCATGAAAGGGCGGACGGGCATGGTGACGTCTGCCGTTTGTTCGGGCCTGTTCCTGAACGCCTGTACAGCCGACCAGTACCTCTCCATCATCCTGAGCGGAAACATGTTCAGGGAGGCTTTCCGAAAAAAAGGTTACGAAAGCCGCCTGCTGAGCCGCAGCATCGAAGACGGCGCAACGGTGACTTCGCCGCTGATTCCCTGGAACACGTGCGGAATGACGCAGGCTGCTGTTCTTCAAATCCATACGCTGACGTATCTGCCATACTGTTTTTTCAATCTCCTCAGTCCGCTGTCGAGTATCCTTGTGGCCGCTGTCGGATACAAAATAAAAAGGCGGGAGAATGCAGGCGACGGGGAGGGGAACGATAAAATGCTGCCGGCAAAACAATTGAAAAAAGAGGGCCGCAGGCGATGAAAAGCAGGGCTGTCTAAAAAAACGGCATAAGAACGACATACAATGGCAAAGAGCAGGAAAAAGAAGAAAGTGCAGCCGGCACATCTGAAAACCGGTCTGCCGGGAAAACGGTCCAATACCTTCCTGGAAGGGTGTTATGCAGCGACTCGACGTATATTTCGCGCCCTCGGCGAAGACGAATCGGCGTTTGACCTGTTCACCAAACGCCAGAAACAGAAAATGTTCATCGTCACCATACTGCCGCCGCGCATCGCCGCCGCGCAGGGACACACCGTGCCGAGACATTACCTCCGCTACGTGCAGGACTCACTGGTAACGTTCCTGAAACGGACTTATTTCGATGAAGAAGCGGGCGTGACGTGGATGGACATGATTACCGTGGGACAGCAGTTGCTGCTGCTTTTTCATTCGGAAGAGTTCACCGAGATACTGCAGGCGCCGCAACGGGAGCTTGTGCAGCGGCTGTGTTCGGTTTTCGAGATCCGGGACCTCTTCAACCAGATTCAGCTGCATGTGGCAAACAGCATCAAAATGACGCTGCTGATGCTGTCGCAGCCAAACTTTCGCATTTACGGACAGCGTACGATCAAACAGATGATGCAGGCGAACGATCCGTGCCTCCGGGAAGTCATCCACATCGTCACACACGAACGCCAGTCCCTGCGTTTCAAGTACCGCAACAGGGAACGCACGGCTTTCCGCATAGCCATGGGCCAGTATACGGACTCGGTGCCCTATACGGGCGCCACAATCGCCATGCGTAAAATATATCCGGGCATACAGCGCGACCGGAACCTGGACATTTACATACAGTCACATGCCATCCACCGTTTCAAGGAACGGATTGACACGCTGTATCCCCTTATGCGGAACGAATTTTTTGTCCTTTCGCTCATGCTCGTACAGCAGATCGTCCAGGGACCCGAGGGGACACAATACATCGCCTGCATCATGCCAACCAGTGAAGGCAGAGAGGTGACAATCGGCTATTTCGCCTTTACCATAGACGGCAATAGCCTGCTCGTACTCACGCTCCTGCCGCTGCTCAGCAGCAGCGTACCCGAAGGACGGGTGCTCCATGACCGCCTGCACCTCTCTACCGAAGACGTGAAATACCTGGGTATGGACCGCCTGAGTTTCTTTTACGAAGTCGACATCGACCGGATTCCCATACTCAGGCAAATCCTGTACGACGAGCTGCATCTCGACTATATCCGTACACTGTATAACCCGTTCCGTATCGGAGACGACTCGTTCAACGAAAAAAAGACGCTTTTTGTCAAAAACTTTTTCCGGAATCTCGAAGACCGTCCATTCGACAGCGGCAGCGAACAGGACGAAGAATAGCGCATTTCTACTTCGCGCAGCAGGACTTTTATGAATGATGAACGGGGGCATTGTGTTTATCCCAACATGTCCATTGGCGTATCACCCGCTATTGAGGCTTAGCCGCCACCCGATACCGGACGTTCCCCAATTGTGAGATTCGAAATACCCGCCATGTAATACGGCCAATGGCGTTGGGATAAGGCTGTAGTGAAGAATGGTGTTGCTGCACAAATTACTCCGCAGGAGTTGTTATCCATAGCAT